>CANGUJ010000087.1 GCA_947456845.1 Burkholderiales bacterium
GTGCGGCTTGATGCGCGTCAATGAATCCGCGCACTTCCGGGGAAAAGAAGGGATCGACGGTGCCGGGCGCATGGCCGCCGCGCCACGGGCGGCAGGGTCGCCCTGCCCCGCGACCGCCGGGCCTGCTAGTCGATGACCCGGTCCACGCGCGCCATCAGTTCGGCGCTCAGCTTCACGCCGAGGGCGGCGGCGGTCGTCCGGTTGACCACCAAATAGTAGCGGGTCGGCTGCTCGAACGGGATATCGGCCGGCTTCGCGCCCCGAAGTATCTTGTCTACGAAGATGCCGGCGCGACGGAAATTGTCGTTGACGTCCGCGCCGTAGCTCAGCAGGCCGCCGGCTTGGGCGTAATAATCCTGCGGGTAGACCGACGGCAACCGATGCCTGAGCGCAAGCTGCGCGATCTGCGCGCGTTGCTCCAGGAGGAATGAGTCGACGAGGATGATCAGGCTCTCGGCACGCTCGCGCGCCATGGTCGCGAAGGCGCGCTCGATTTCGTCCGGCGCGCGCGCTTGCACCTCCATCACCTGCGCCCCGAGTAGCCGCGCGGCCGCCTGGACCTGCGCCATGAGCGTCGGATGCACGCGGTTCTCGGGGTTCGTGAGCACGGCGATTCGCCTGAGCTTTGCGACCACGCCGTGCATGATCTCGACCAGCTTGGCAACGGTGTCGACGATACCGTCCGACATGCCCGTGATGACGCCGCCAGGCCGCGCCAGGCTGGCCGCAAAGCCGCTCCCCACGGGATCTCCGTTCGTCACGACCACGATGGGCGTGGCGGGCGCCGCCTTGTGCGCCGCGCGAACCGCGATGGTTCCCGGCGCGAGGATCAAGTCAACCTTCCGGCTGGCCAGTTCGGTCGCCAGCGGCTCCAGGCGCTCGGCCTTGCCGTCGGCGAAACGCATGACAAGCTCGACATTCTTGCCTTCGACATACCCCTTGTCGCGCAAGCCTTGCATCAGCGCCTCACGGCGCCCGGCATCCTCCATGAATCGAAGCGTCCCGAGGTCGAGGTAACCGATGCGCCATCGCTTGGGCTGCTGCTGCGCAAACCCGGGCGCGTGCGCCGCTAGCATGCCCGCGCCCAGCGCGACGGCCCATTTGCGGCGGGGGTTCATCAGGACTCCTCTGGCCGGTGCCGGGCGTTCCGCATCGACCCGCGCTGCCGGCGCATTGGCTCAATGCGGCGGCATGTGCCAGAGCGCCGCCTCGTGCCCGGTGGCATAAAAGAGGTTGGTCACATCCGGGTTGCGGTTGACGAAGCGGCGCGCGTACATGGGGTGGCGCATGCTGCGCACCTCGTGCTCGAGGGTCGCGATCACCGCGCCGGACCGCGGGTCGATGATGTCCTTGAAACGGTACTGGCTCGCGTCACTCTCCTCGAAGACGAGGCCGCGCTCGAGCAGACGCCGGTGCACCCCCGAGAAATCCGCCACCGTGATCTGGACATGGTGCCCGTCATAGGGGGGCAAGTCGCGCGCGGTTTCACGGTACACCAGGCTGCCGTTCAGGCCGGTGGACACGCGCAGGAACGCGCCGGCCGCGTCGGTGCCGCGCGTCACGGCCGCGGCGAGCACCTCGGTGTAGAAGCGCCCGATGCCCTCCAGCGTGCCGGGCGCGACGTCGATTTCGACATAGGGCATGCCCAGCACGATGGGGCCGAAGCGCGCCGCATCCGGGGCATGTACGCGGATGCGATTGCCCCAGGGGCAGGTGACATTGACCACCTCGCCGTCGCGCGCGAAGGAGAACAGCGTCCCCGCAAGCATGGGCGCGACGCGTTCGAGGCGGCCCATCAGCATGTCCAGGCTGGGCAGCACCAGTCCGGTGGTGCCGCGCAGCACCTGGGCCGGCGCCTCCGGCAGGTGGAACTGGCAGGTGCCCACGTTGATCCAGGCGTTGTCCACGCCGGTCAGGAGGTAAGGGTCACGCGTCAGTCCCAGCCCGGTCACGTAGAAGATGACGGCCAGTCGCTGGTCCGGCACGCGCACGTTGACGTGGCCGAATTCGACGATATTGCCGATGTCCTGGGTGGTGCGGTCGAACACGGGTTGCGCGGGAGTTTCGTGGCGGGTTGGATTCAGGGTTTGTCTTCCGGGAAAAGCCTCATCGTGCAAGCCGTGAGTATAGTGGAACGACAGCGCCACCTACAGGGTAATCCCTTGTGCCACCCTGTCCAAGCTTGGGTAATATCCGCTCCCGGACTACACGAACCCTCGCGGAGACCCAATGAAAGCCCCACCCTTCGCCTATCGGCGTGCCGAGAATCTGACAGCGGCCTGCGCGCTGCTCGATGCGCACGGCGGCAACGCGCGCATCCTGGCCGGCGGCCAGAGCCTGATCCCTACGCTCAACCTGAGGCTTTCGCAGCCCGAACTGCTTATCGATATTTCCCAGATCGCGGACTTGCGCGGCATCCGCGTCGGCGCGAATGAAGTGGTGATCGGCGCACTCACCCGTCATGTGGATATCGAACGCTCCGCCGACCTGGCGCGCCTGTGCCCGACGCTGGTGGAGGCGGCGCGCCACATCGCCCATCCGGCGATCCGCAATCGCGGCACCATCGGCGGCTCGATCGCGCTGGCCGACCCGGCCGCCGAGTGGCCGGCCGCCGCCCTGGCTTTCAACATGACCTTCACCGCGGCCTCGAGCAAGGGCGAACGCACGCTTTCGGCAACCGGCTTCTTCAAGGGCCTCTACGAGACGGCGCTGGAACCGGGCGAGGTGTTGAAGAGCATCCATGTGCCCCTGCCTGCGGCGGGCGGCAAGGCGGCCTTCGGCGAACTCACGCGCCGCAGCGGCGACTACGCCATTGCCGGCGCTTTCGTTAATGCGAACCTGTCCGGCGGCAGGCTCTCCGGTGTGCGCATCGCGTTCTTCGGCGTGGCCACCCAGCCCGTACTCGCCGTCGGCGCGATGCAGGCCCTCGAAGGCACGGGCGGCGACGCCGCCGCACTCTCCGCCGCGCGCGCGCGCCTGGAAGCGGACCTCGACCCGATCGCCGACCTCTACAACAGTCGCGCCACCAAACTGCACTTGAGCGGCGTGCTGCTCGGCCGCCTCGTCGCCAAGCTATTCGCCTGAAGGAAAGCCCATGGACCACCTGATCACCGTCAACCTCAAGGTCAACGGCACCGACGTCACCAAGAGCGTCGAGCCGCGCACCCATCTCGTCGATTTCCTGCGCAACGAACTTTCGCTCACCGGCTCGCATGCGGGCTGCGAGCACGGCGTATGCGGCGCCTGCACCGTGCTGGTCGACGGCGAGATCGTGCGCGGCTGCCTGACGCTCGCGTGCCAGCTCGAAGGCGCGCATGTGCAGACCGTTGAAGGCCTCACCGAATCCGGGGCGATTGCAGACCTGCAAACCGCCTTCCACCAGCGCAACTCCCTGCAGTGCGGCTACTGCACGCCCGGCATGCTGGTATGCGCGTCGGCGCTGATGGACGAGCACCCGCAGGCCAGCCGGGAGGAGATCCGCGAATACCTGTCCGGCAACTACTGCCGCTGCACCGGTTATGAAGCGATCGTCGATGCCATCGAGTCCACCATGAAGAACCGTGCTGCAGGCAAGGCGCTGGCCGGGGAGGACGCATGAACGCACCCGTTCCGGGCTTGAAGCCCACCACCTACATCGGCCAGGACACCCCGCGCGCCAACGCCCGGCGCCTCTTGGCAGGACGCGGCCAGTACGTCGATGACATGCACCTGCCGCGCGAACTGCATGCCGCATTCGTGCGCAGCCCGCACGCCCACGCGCGCATTACCCGGCTCGACCTCTCCAAGGCGCGCCAGGCCAGGGGCGTGTTCTGGTGCGGCACCGGGCATGACGTGGCTGCGGTGGTGTCGCCCTGGGTGGCCACGCTGACCCACTTCAAGGGCTTGAAATCGGCGCCGCAATATGCGGTGGCGCTCGACCGCGCCACCTGGCAGGGAGAGGCGGTCGCGGTCGTTGTCGCGCAAACCCGCGCGCAGGCCGAGGACGCCGTGCAACTGGTGGAAGTCGAATACGAGACCCTGCCGGCGGTCACCGACATGGAAACCGCTCTCGACGCGACCACGCCGGTGATCCACCCCGATCTGGGCGACAACCTCGCCTTCACCCGCAGCCTCGATACCGGCGGCGTGGGCGACGTCTTCGCCGGCGCGCACCTGGTCGTCGAGGATACCTTCCGCTTCGGCCGGCACACCGGCGTGTGCCTGGAGCCGCGCGCCATCACGGCCGACTACGACGCCTCCGAGCACCAGCTTACCGTGTACCTGGCCAACCAGGCGCCGCACATGATGCGCGACATCTTCGCCAAGCATCTGGACATGCCGGAATCCAACGTGCGCGTCATCGCCCGCGACATCGGCGGCAGCTTCGGCATCAAGGTGCATGTGTATCCGGACGAAATGGCGATCGTCGGCATCGCGAAGCTGCTCAAGCGGCCGATCCGCTATTCGGCCGACCGGCTCGAATCCATGTCCACCGACATCCATGCGCGCGAGCACCGGGTCAAGGCGCGCATGGCCGTCGACAAGGACGGCCGCATCCTCGCCTTCGACATGGAAGACCTGACCGGCATCGGGCCCTACTCGGTCTACCCGCGCACCAGCGCGGTCGAGGGCAACCAGGTGGTCAACCTGACCGGCGGCCCGTACGACTTCCGGCACTACATCGCCAGCCTCAAGGTGGTGTTCCAGAACAAGACGCCCACCTGCCAGTACCGCGCCGTCGGCCACCCGATTGCCGTGGCGGTGACCGAAGGCCTGGTCGACCTCGCGGCGCAAAAGCTCGGCATGGACCCCGCGCAGTTCCGCCGGCTGAACCTGATCCCCGACGACAAGTACCCCTATACCTCGGCCTCCGGCCTGAAGTTCGAGCAACTCTCGCACCACGCCTGCCTGGACAAGCTGCTGAAGCTGATGGACTACCCGAAGTTGCGCGCCGAGCAGGCCGCGTTGCGCGCCAAAGGCATCCATCGCGGCATCGGCCTGGCGGCATTGATCGAGGTAACCAACCCGTCGGCGCTGTTCTACGGCGTCGGCGGCGCGCGCATCTCGGCGCAGGACGGCTGCACCCTGCGCCTCGAACCCACCGGCTGGGTCACCGCCATCACCGGCGTGACCGAGCAGGGCCAGGGCACCGAGGGCATGATCGCGCAGGTGGTGGCCTCCGCCGTCGGCATCCCGGTCGAGCATGTGCGCGTGATCACCGGCGATACCGACGTCACGCCCTACGGCGGCGGCACCTGGGCGTCGCGCGCGGCAGGCATCGGCGGCGAGGCCGCGCTGCAGGCGAGCAAGGAATTGAAGTCCAACATCCTGGCGTTGGCCGGTGCCATCCTCAAGCGCGATGCCGCCGGCCTGGACCTGCGCCAAAGCCAGATCGTCGAGCGCGCCACCGGCGAGGTGCTGCAGCCCCTGTCGGAAACCGCGCGCATCGGCCAGTACCGCCCCGACACCCTGCCGCGCGAGTTCCAGCCGCAGCTGTCGGTGACCCGCCAGTACGGCCAGCGCGACTGGCCCTTCGTCTTCACCAACGGCATCCAGGCCAGCTACGTCGAGGTCGATCCCGACACCGGCTTCACCAGGCTGCTCAAGCACTGGATGGTGGAGGATTGCGGCACCATCATCAATCCCATGCTGGTGGACGAGCAGCTGCGCGGCGGCATCGCGCAGGGCATCGGCGCGGCCATGCTCGAGGAGATCCTGTACGACGCGGACGGCAACCTGAAGAACGCCACCCTCGCGGACTACCTGGTGCCGATGGCCGCCGAAATGCCCGACATGGTGTTCGGCCATGTCGAGACGCCGACCAAGTCATCCGAATTGGGCGCCAAGGGCGCGGGCGAAGCCGGTACCGCCGGCGCGCCGGCGGCGGTGATGAACGCCATCAACGACGCGCTGGCGCCGTTCAACGCGCGTGTCACCGACCAGCCGTTCACCCCGGAGCGCCTGCTGAAGGCGCTGGGCAAGGTTTAGGCGGCTACTCGGCCTTGAGGTTCAAGGCGCGCACCAGTTGCGCCTTTTCCTCGTTGTCGGCGCGCAGCCGCCGGTCGAAGTCGCGCCGGCCCATGAACGAGACGCGCTGGTGCAGCTTGGCCGCGGAGGCGCGGAAGCCTTCCGAGGCGGTGGCGTCCGCGCAGGCCTTCTCGAGTGCGGCCAGCACCGGTTCCGGCGTACCGCGCGGCGCATACACGCCGTTCAGGCCCGGCACGCCGGCGGGGTAACCGAGCTCGACCATGGTGGGCACGTCGGGGAAGGCGCTGTGGCGCTGGTCGGAAAACACCGCCAGCGCGCGCACACCCCGGCCGGCCATGCCGGAGATGGAGGCAGCCGCAAACGCGACCTCGCCCGCGATCAGCTGCGGCAGCAATTGCGGCTCGCCGCGAAACGGAATATGGGTGGCGCTTACCTTCGCCGCCTGCAGAAGCGCGGAGGCCGACAGGTGCGGCACCGAGCCCACGCCGGTGGTGCCCCAGTTGAACTTGCCGGGTTGCGCTTGGCCCGCCGCAACCAGCTCGGCCATGGTCTTGTAAGGCGCGCTGGGGCCGACGAAGATGGCCATCACGTTCTCGAAACTCTGGCACACCGGGACGATGGCGTCGTAGGTGTAGGGCACGCTCTTGAGCAGGTGCGGTGCCACCGTGAGGGGTGTGTTGGGCGAAATCGCCACCGTATAGCCGTCCGGCGCGGCGTTGGCCAGGGCAGCGAAGCCGATGGTCGCTGCCGCGCCTTCGCGGTTGATCACCGGAAACGGCTGGCCAGTCACTTTCGAGAGTTCCGCAGCCAGCGCGCGCGCCATCACATCGACGCCCTGGCCGGCCTGGAAGGGCACGATCACCGTGACCGGTCGCGCCGGATAGGCGCCTTGCGCCAGCACGTCGAGAGACAACAGGCCGAGAACTGGCAGCAGCATTCGGCGGAAGCGGCGTGGAATTCGCATGGGTATGTCTCGCAGGAGTCAGGGTGTCGTGGCGGGCATGATACCGCCTGCGGATTGGAATAGACTCATGCAGCTTCGCCGATCGGGCACGCATTTCGGCCCGTAAACACCAGGCAGCCCGGACTGCCCCCGAAACAACATGGAGACACGCATGAAATTCCTTCGCAGCGCCTGTGCCCTCGTCACCCTCGTGGCCGCCGCTACGGCCGCCGAGGCGCAAGGCTGGACGCCCAATCGCACCGTGCGTTTCATCGTGCCCCAGGTGGCGGGCGGCGGCGCCGACGCCATCGGCCGCGCCATCGCCGCCCGCCTGTCCGACCGCATCGGCCAGCCGGTGGTAGTGGACAACCGCCCGGGTGCCAACGGCGGCGTCGGCGCGGAGGAACTGATGCGTTCGGCTGCCGACGGCCACAACCTGCTGCTGGTATTCACCTCGCTGATGGCGCTCAATCCCGCGGTATACGACAAGGTCCCCTACGACTCGCTGCGCGACTTCAAGCCGCTCGGCGCGATCTGCGAGGTGCCGCTGGTGATGATCGCAAGCCAGCAGGTGGCGGCCAGCAACGCCGCCGAGCTGGTGGCGCTGGCCAAGGCGCGCCCCGGCCAGGTCTTCGCCGCCTCCAGCGGCAACGGCGCGTTTTCTCATCTGCTGGTGGAGATGCTCAACAGCCGCGCCGGCATCAAGCTGACCCATGTGCCGTTCAAAGGCGAGGCGCCGGCGGTGCAGCACCTGCTCTCGAACCAGGACGCGATGATCTACATCGGCACGCCGCCCCTGGCGATCGCCAACGTGAACGCCGGCAAGCTCAAGGGATTCGCCGTCACCACGGCCAGGCGCATGGAACAGCTGCCCAATGTGGCCAGCCTCGCCGAGCAGGGCCTGGGCGACTTCAACGAAAGCTTCTGGTACGGCGTGGTCGCCCCGGCCGCACTGCCCGCCAACATCGCCGAGGCCTATGACCGCAGCGTCGCCGACATCGCCCGCTCCCAGGCGCTGCAGCAAAGCCTGGGCAAGCTGGGCTGCGGACCACTGCCGCTCAACGCCGGCGACTTCGCTGCGCGCATCAAGTCCGACCTGACCAAGTACTCAGCCATTGCCAGGTCGGTCGGCATGAAGGTGGATTGATCCCGTGAAAGCCCTTCCGCAACTCAAACACCTCGGCATCTATGTCGATGACATGGAGCGCATGAAGCAGTTCTATGCCCACGTCTTCGGCCTGGTGGTAAGCGACACCGGTACCGTGCCGCGGCTCGGCAACCGCGCCATTGTCTTCATGAGCGGCGCGGCCGACGCGCACCACCAACTGGTGCTGGTCGGCGGCAAGGACCCGGCCAGCGGCCCGAGCGTGGTGTTCCAGATGTCGTTCCACCTGCAGACGCTGGACGACCTGCGCGAGATCCGCGACCGCCTCATCGCGGAAGGCGCGCCGCACGTGACCACCATCGACCACGGCAACGCCTGGTCGATCTATGCCTCCGACCCGGAGGGCAACGGCCTGGAAGCCTATCTCGACACGCCCTGGCATGTGGCCCAGCCGCACGGCCGGCCCTTCGATCTTTCTCAATCCAACGAAGCGATCCACGCCATGACCGAGGCCGCCGTGCGACAGGACCCGACCTTCCGCGAACGCCAGGCGTGGATCGGCGAGATGACCAAGAAGCTTGCCGGGGCTTAAGCCCGTTTCGATTCAGGCAGTTCGAGGGGCCGGGCGTACCCGGCGTGGTATTGGAAGGGCGACACCGCGGCGCTCAAGTGCCCCGGCCCCGCGCGGCTTCCGCGCCGTCCCGGCGCAGCAGCGCGATGCCCACGCACAGCGCGGGCGCCGCGCAAGCGATGAAGCCGGCCCCGTAGCTGCCGGTCATCCCCAGCAGGATGGAAAACGCCAGCGGTTCGGCGAGCGCGCCCATCTGTCCGAACGAAAGCACGCCCCCGGTGGCCGCCCCGCGCCTGCCTTCGGGCGCGGCACGCGCGGCCTCGGAAAGCAGGATGCCATGCCACGACAGCACCGTGCCGCTGATCACGCCGGCGATGATGCCGACCACCAGCGTGGGCCAGCCCGGACCGGAAAGGCCCAGCAGGGCCACGCTCCCCGCCATGCCGAACGCCAGGGCCGCCATCAAGGGGCGCAGGCGTATGTGGCCGCTGCCCAGCCAGCCCCAAATGACGCGGCCGGGCACCGCCACCATCACCGCCGCGGAAAAAACCACACCCGCGGCCACCGGGGTGTAGCCAATGCTGGTCAGGTACACAACGAAGTAGGCCGTCACGACGGTCTGCAGGCCATTGAAGGCCAGACATGCGAAGGACATGCCGCGCAGGCGCGGCGATCGCAGCACCAGGGCAAATGTCTCCCCGAGATCCGACAACGCGATTGCGTGTCCGGGTACGCGATCATCGTCGAACAGGCGGCGCAGGGGTTGCAGCATCACTACGAACGCGGCACTCGCCGCAGCGCTCGCCAGCATGGTGCCGCGCCAGCCGATCCATTGCGTCAGCGGCGGCCCGAGCAGCCCGCACAGCAACATGCCGGCCGGTACCGCCGTCTGCTTGATGGAAAACACCAGCGGCAGATACTGCGGCGGCGTGCAGCGGCCGAGCAGGTGCGAACTCGACGGCGTGGACAGGGCGCTGCCCGCGCCGCAGAAGGCCGCCGACAGCGCCAGCATGGGCGGCATGCCGAGCGTGGCCAGCGCGTTGCCCGCGACCAGCATGGCGAGTGACACCTGGCTCATGCGCAGCGCGCCGTAGCGCACGATGAAGCCGCCGCAGCCCATCTGCACCACCAGCGCGGCCGCGGCCATGACGCCGAAGTAGATGCCTATCCAAGCCGGGTCGAGCAGCAGGTCCGCGATGATCGCCGGCGCGATCACCGCTGGCAGGGAGCGCGCGATGGAGGCGAAGGTCTGCTGCACGAACATGGCGCCGAGCGCGAGCAACAGATGGTTCACAAGGGGGCCTGGCTTCTCAAGTGGCAGACCGCAGTATAGGAAACTTGGCGCAGCGAGCGCACGCGCTATGATGCGTGCGATGACGCCCAGGTTTTCTTCGCGCCGGCCGCTTGCGGCTGCCCGGCGGCCTCGCCGATGAGCGCCGCCTCGGCCGACAGCCTGCCCTACGCCGGCCTCCGGGTGGTCGAATTGACCCACATGGTGATGGGCCCGACCTGCGGCATGATCCTGGCCGACATGGGCGCCGAGGTCATCAAGGTGGAACCCCTCAAGGGCGATTCCACCCGCCACCTGCTGGGATCGGGGGCCGGTTTCTTCCCGACCTTCAACCGCAACAAGAAAAGCCTGGCGGTGGACCTGCAGGATGCGCGCGGCCGCGAGGTGGTGCTGCGCCTGGCGGCCCGCGCCGACGTGTTCAGCGAGAACTTCAAGGCCGGCGCGATGGCCCGGCTGGGCCTGGACTACGCCTCGCTCGCCCGCTTGAATCCGCGCCTGGTGTACGTGTCGCACAAAGGCTTTCTGCCCGGGCCGTATGAACACCGCACCGCCTTGGACGAGGTGGTGCAGATGATGGGCGGGCTGGCCTACATGACCGGCCCGGAAGGCCGGCCGCTACGCGCGGGCGCCAGCGTCAACGACATCATGGGTGGCATGTTCGGCGCCATCGGCGCGATGGGCGCGCTGGCGCAGCGCGAGAAGACGGGCCAGGGCCAGGAGGTGCAGTCGGCGCTGTTCGAGAACAACGTCTTCCTGGTGGCGCAGCACATGATGCAGTATGCGGTTACCGGCCGCGCCGCCGCGCCGATGCCCAACCGCATTTCCGCCTGGGCCGTCTACGACGTCTTCGAGGTGCGCGACAAGGAACAGATCTTTCTGGCCGTGGTGTCCGACACGCAATGGGAACTCTTCTGCGCGGCCTTCGGCTTTGCCGACCTCAAGGCCGACCCGCGCCTGGCCAGCAACAACGACCGGGTGCGCGCGCGCGACTGGATGATGCCGGAGTTGCGCCGCCGCCTGGCCGTCCATTGCGCCGCCGAACTGGGGCAGATGTTCGAAGCGCACGGCCTGCCGTATGCGCCGATCACCAAACCGCAGGATCTGTTCGACGATCCGCACCTGAAAGCCACCGGCGGGCTGGCCCCGGTGACGCTCGCCGACGGGCGTACCGCGCACACGCCGCTGCTGCCCCTGGTCATGGACGGCCGACGCCTGCCGGCGCGCACCGGGCCGCCACGTCTGGGGGAACACACGGCGGCACTCCTGCACGGCCTGGGCTATGCCGACGCGGAAA
>CANGUJ010000088.1 GCA_947456845.1 Burkholderiales bacterium
CGCCGGAAACACCAATGAATGGATATGCGGTCCCGTGCCCGGACAATCCCTCGCCGGCACCGTCGCGCCGGGCTGCGCGGTCAGCGGCGCCCTGCCGCCGGGTTGCAATGCCGCGGCGGGGAACCCGAACAGTTGCACCTTCGAGATCGCCGACACGGGCGATATTCCGGTGCGCGACGGCCAGGCCGGCCGCGCCGGGACGGTGTTCCTGATGAATCCCACGGTGGTGCCGCCCACCGGTGCCGTGGCTGTCATCCTGTCGCACGGCGCCAACCGGCTCGGCGGAACCGGCCAGGACGGCACCGCCTTCGCCGCACCGGCGGCCGGTACCGACGAGGCTCTCAACGGACCGGCGTTGGCCGCGATCGCCGCCGGCCCGCGGCTCCCGGCAGCCCCCTTCATCGCCCGACCCCCGCTCGACGGCGCGCCGGCGGCATGCAACGACAATGCCGCGGCGGCCCTGTGCAATTTCGATGACCAATTGGTCTACATCGGCGCCAACACCCTTGTCAGCCGCGTCCTGCAGTCGGGCCTGCGTCTGCGTTGACGCGGGTGCCGAAGTGGTCGGCGGTGAACCGATGCCCGGCGCATAATCACGCCATGCCGCACCAAGAGCCGGAGCCCCCCATCACTCGGGCGCCGCGCGATGGCCCGCGCGCCGTCGCGACCATCGCCACCGTCGCCACCGTCGCCACCGTCGCGACCATTGCCCGCTACACCGCGGCCGAGGCGCTCCACAACCGCGTACTCGTCAGCGCGCTCGTGACCATCGTCGCCGGCGTCGCCCTGGGGCAGTTCGCGGGCGAACTCGCGCTTACCGATACGCGCGGCATCAGCGCCGCGGCCCAGGCCTGGCTGTTCCGCATCGCAGCGGTGTTCCTGATCGCAAGCTTCGCGATTTCGTCGCTGGTGCGCGAGGCCGACGACAAGGGGCTCGAACTGCTGCTCGCGCTGCCGCTGCCGCGGGCCGGGTATCTGTTCGGCAAATGGGGCGGATGCACACTGGTTGCGGCCATCCTGACAGCACTGTTCGCGTTGCCACTGTTGTCGGTCGCCCCATGGACGGCGGTGTCGGCCTGGGCAATATCGCTGTTCTTCGAACTGGCCATCGTGGCAAGCGCAAGCCTGCTGTGCGCGCTGACCTTCACCCATCTCGTCGCGAGCCTGGCTGCGGTGAGCGCCTTCTACATCCTCGCACGCACCATGGCGGCGCTACTGGCCATCGGCGGCAGCCCGGTAGTTCCCCAGGATTCCACTGCTTTCCGCTTCGCCGCGGCCCTGCTGGAGGGGATTGGCGCGCTGCTGCCCCGCCTCGACCGATTCTGCCGCTCCGATTGGCTGACGACGGGTGCGGCGGCCTGGGCGGAGATGCCATGGCTGGCCGCGCAGACTGTTGTTTACGTCAGCCTGCTGCTGGCGGCGGCCTATGTTGACCTAATGCGCAAGAGTGTATGAATTGAGGAGTCGCCGCCGCAACCAGCGCCCGCCAAGCGTGGTGCGTCCCGCCGCATGGTGCGTACTTGTCCTGGCGCTGGCGGGGCAGGTAGCGCTCTCCACCCTGACGCCGCGCGGGCAACCGCAGGCCGAGGACCTGCAGGCGCCGCCGGGTGTTCGCGCCATCACGGCCGCTTCGCTCGGGGACCCGCTGGCCGCCGCCAAGCTGATGAACCTGGTGTTGCAGGCGCACGACAATCAGCCCGGCGTCCCGGTGCCCTTCATGCACCTTGATTACCTGCAATTGCAGCGCTGGCTGGACCGCATCCTCGAGCTCGACCCGAACGGGCCGTATCCTCTGATGGCGGCCAGCAGACTCTACGGGGAGGTGCCCGACCGCCAGCGCCAGCGCATGATGCTCGATTTCGTGCACGAAAAATTCCATGCCGATCCGAACCGCCGCTGGCCGGCGCTGGCCCATGCCGCCCATGTGGCCCGGCACGGCCTCAAGGACATGGCGCTGGCGCGCGTCTATGCGGCCAGCCTGCGGCGCGAAGCCACCGGCCCCGGGGTGCCGGGCTGGGTCAAGCAGATGGAGATCCTGCTGCTGGCGGACATGGATGAACCCGCAGCCGCCCGGGTCCTGCTGGGCGCCTTGCTCGACAGCGGCCAGATCACCGACCCCGCCGAGGCGCGCTTCCTTGCCGCGCGCCTGGCCGCATCCGAACAGGCCCCCGAACACAAGCCCGGGATGGCGCATTGACTACCTGCCTCCGGGGCCGTCCGGCCTGCGCTGGCCCGGACGCACGCGATCGCGATAAACCACCACCGCGCGAGGTATACCGTGGCATGGCCGCAACTTGCGCCGCCAAAGAAGCGTTGTCGGGTTGCACAACCCTTGCAAAATCAATGGAGTTAGACGCATACTTTGGTAAACTGCTTGAATTTAGGGGGGTCGACATGCGCAAACAGCAAGGCTTCACGTTGGTGGAAATCGCGATCGTCCTCGTTATCATCGGACTATTGCTGGGCGGGATTCTGCGGGGACAGGAACTCATCCAGGGCGCGCGCGTGCGCAACGTCATCGACCAGCAAAACGGGGTACGGGCGGCCTACTTCGCATTCCAGGACAGGTTCCGGCTGGTCCCCGGCGACATCGGCCCCGCGCAAATCGCCGTGGTCGGCAATGGCGTGCTGGCATCCACCGATGCCGCAGGCGGCAACGGCCAGATCGCAGCCAACGATTCTTCGACCGCCTTCCAGAACCTGACCGCGACCGGTTTCCTGTCGTGTTCGGTCTGTACCGTGGCCCAGGTGGCTTCGACCAATGCCAACAGCCCCACCAATGTCTACGGCGGCGTGCTGCAATTGACCACCGACGCGGTACTCGCCAACTTCAACGGCGCCGCTTTTGCCCTCAATATCCCGGCGGCACGGACTAACCTCAAGACCGGCAACCAGATTCCGTCCAACGTGCTCGCGGAAATCGACCTCAAGATGGATGACGGCAATCCGTACACGGGCAACTTTCGCTTCAGCACCTGGGCGCCGGCCGGCGCGGCCGCGGTGGCGCAAGGTAACTGCGCTGCGGGGCCGGTTGTCGGCCCACCGGCTGTCAGCCCGTGGAACAACGGCCAGGCCGCGGCGCCCGGCGGGGCCATCGGCGGAAACTGCGGCGGCGGGACCATCATCAATTAAGCCCCGGCCGGCATGCGCCCGGTCACTGGCATCACACATGGCCGCAGGACGTCCAGAACAGGCAGTGTCGGAATTTTTTACGCCAGCCGGCCGTACGCACATCACAGATCACCGAAACCTTTGAATTTCAATAACTAATTTTTTGAGCACGTTTCTTGCATCTTTTCGACGGCGCTGCCAGCCCCCTGCTTTCCGCTCCCCCGAAAAGAAAGATGTCGCGATGTTCCTGACCCTCAATCGAAAAAATACAAGCCTGAAATTGCTCGTGGCAGGGTTGGCATGTGCAGCCACCGTCTCCCACGCGGCCGTGACGACGTTTTCCAATCCCGCCAATGTCGTCGCCGGTACCGAATACAACTTCAATCAATACGACCCCGGCATCGGCCTGGAGGTATCCTTGCTCGGCGCCCCGGTGCCGATAACGGGGTCGGGCGTCTCCTTCATGGCGGACGAAAGCAAAGTGTTCGGGCTGTCCACGGTGGGCTACCTGGCAGATATCGTGTATTCGGCCAAGACCGCCGACTTGCAAACGAGCCTCAACGCACTGACGGCCACCATTTCTGGCGACGTGAAGACAATCGGCTTCTATCTGGGTTCGTATAACCACCCGGGTGCACCCTACAGCGCTGTGGTGACCGCCGGCGGTACCGACTACAGTTTCAGCGCCGGGCTTGCTCTGCCGGCGACGCATCTTGCATTCGGTTTTGTTGGATTCACTTCGCCGATGGCCATCACCAAGGTCATCTTCACGCAACCGGACCCCTACAATGCGCTGGACGTGCAGAAATTCTCCACCAGCAGCGTGGTGGCGGTGCCGGAGCCCTCGGCCTACGCCATGTTCGGCGCCGGGCTTGCGCTCTTCGGCATGATCGGCCTGCGCCGCCGCCGGCGCTGATCGCCCCCTGCCCGATGCACAAGGCCCCGCCCGGGGGGCCTTGCATAAGGCCCCGCCCGCGGGGCCTTTTCTTTTGCCGCGCCGCCGGCGCGCCTCGCGCCGCTCAGCCGCCTAGGAGCTGGCGCTCCGCCTGGGCGATCCGTTCAGGCGTGCCCTTGAGGACCAGCACATCCCCGGCCTGGAACAGGAGGTCGGGGCCGACCGGCGGGCTGGGTTGGCCCGGACGCCGCACCGCCACGACTTGCAGGTCTTCGCTCACCACGCGCAGTTGCCCCAGGGTCCTGCCGGTCGCCGCCGCACCGGGCTCCAGAATCACGGAATGCAGGCGAATGTGCCGGCCTTCGGTGAGATCCTCCGCCTCGTCGCTCGAGCCGTGGAAAAAGCCGCGCAGCAGACCGTAGCGGGACTCCCGCACCGCGCCGACCCGGCGCACCACCCGCGACACCGGGACGCCGGTGAGCAGCAGTGTGTGGGAGGCGAGCATCAGGCTGGATTCCAGCGCCTCCGGCACGACCTCGGCCGCGCCTGCGGCATGCAGCTTGTCCATCTCCGTATCGTCCTTGACGCGCACGATCACCGGCAAGCCAGGGCGTATTTCGCTGACATGACGCAGGATCTTCAAGGCTGCCGCCGTATCGGCATACGAGATCACCACCGCCTGGGCGCGCGCCAGGCCGGCAGCCATGAGCGACTCGCGCCGGCTCGCATCGGCGTACACCACCGCATCGCCCGCGGCTGCCGCTTCGCGGATGCGTTCCGGGTCCAGATCGAGCGCCATGTACTCGATGCCCTCGGCCGCCAGGAGCTTGGAAAGCACCTGCCCGTTGCGCCCGTAGCCGCAGATGATCACATGCCGGGTGGACTTGATGGTGCGCGAGGCGATCTGCGTGAGTTGCAGGGACTGGAGCATCCATTCATCGCGCGAAAAACGCATGGCGATCCGGTCGCTCGCCGCCACGATGAATGGCGCCGCGAACATGGATAGCAGCATCGCGGCGAGGATCGCATCCATCAGCGCGCCGTCCACCAGCTTGAGCCCGCCCGCCTGGGCCAGGAGCACGAAGCCGAACTCGCCCGCCTGCGCCAGCGCCAGCCCGGTGCGTATCGCGGTGCCGGAGGGACGCCTGAAAAAACGGCTCAAGCCCGCCACCACGGCAAATTTCGCCAGCACCGGCAGGGTCGCCAGCATCAGCACGAGCAGCGGTTGCGCCAGCACCGAGCGCACATCCAGAAGCATGCCGATGGTCACGAAGAACAGACCGAGCAGCACATCGCGGAACGGCTTGATGTCCTCCTCCACCTGATGGCGGTACTCGGTCTCGGATATGAGCATGCCCGCAACGAACGCGCCCAGGGCGAGGGAAAGGCCGGCGTGTTCGGTGATGTATGCGAGCCCCAGGGTCATCAGCAGCAGGTTGAGGATGAACAGCTCGTTGGAGCGGCGCCGCGCCACCACCGTAAGCCAGGCGCGCACCAGCCTGCGGCCCGCGAACAGCAGCACTGCCAGCACCACCGCGGCCTTGGCCAGGGCGATGCCGAGGGCGACCGGGATGTTCTCGGGCGCGCTGGCGAGCGCCGGCACCACCACCAGGAAGGGCACGACCGCCAGGTCCTGGAACAGGAGAATGCCGATCACGTCGCGGCCATGCTGGGCCTCCAGCTCGCCGCGCTCGCCCAAAAGCTTGACCAGTATCGCGGTCGATGACATGGCCAGCGCGCCGCCGAGGGCCACGCCCCCCTGCCACCCGATGCCCACCAGCATCGCGGCAGCCACGCCAATGATGGTGGTGGCAAGCACCTGCGCCAGCCCCAGGCCGAACACCGTGCCGCGCATGGCCATGAGGCGCGGCAGGTTGAATTCGAGCCCAATGGAGAACATCAGGAAAACCACCCCGAACTCGGCCAGGTAGCGGGTCTCCGGCGTGTTGGGCACAAATCCCAGCGCGTGCGGGCCGATCAGCACACCGGCCAGCAGATAACCCAGCAGCGGCGGCAAATGCAACTTGCGGGCGAGGGCGACGATGCCGACCGAGGCAGCGAGGAAAATCAGGACGATCTCGAGGGTCTTGGGCATCTAATCGGGTATTGGGCGGTTCATCGCCGAGGGGGCGCGTCCGGCAGTGGGAGGGGGCCGCACCTCTCGGGGCGAGCGCGCTGCGGCCCCCTGAAACAACGCGCCTTTACTGCAATCTTGATGCCAATTTTCGGACCCCGCATGAGCGCTTTGCTATACTCGATTGCATGATAGCCGTTGCGCCCGCAACCCGACAAACTGCTGCGTCCCGCCTGACCGGCGCGGATACGCTGCCGCTGGCGCGCGAAGTGTTCCAGGTGGAGGCGGCCGCGGTGTCAGCCCTGGCGGACCGCCTGGACGGCGCGTTTTCCAGCGCGGTGGACATGCTGCTCCAGTGCGGCGGGCGCGTGGTGGTGTCAGGCATCGGCAAGTCCGGACATATCGCCCGCAAGGTCGCGGCCACCTTCGCCTCGACGGGTACGCCGGCGTTTTTCGTCCATCCGGCCGAGGCCAGCCACGGCGACCTCGGCATGATCAGCCCGGACGACGTCGTCGTGGCATTTTCCAACTCCGGCGAAACCGCGGAACTGCTGGCCATCCTGCCGACGGTCAAGCGCCTCGGCGCCGGGCTGATCGCCCTGACCGGCAATCCCGCTTCCACGCTGGCAAAGCTGGCCGACGCCAGCCTCGATACCAGCGTCGCCAAGGAAGCCTGCCCGCTCAACCTGGCGCCGACCGCAAGCACTACCGCGCAGCTGGCCATGGGCGACGCCCTGGCCGTGGCGCTCCTGCATGCCAAGGGCATCGGCCCGAACGATTTCGCCCGCTCCCACCCGGGCGGCGCGCTCGGCCGCAAGCTGCTCACGCGCGTGGCCGATGTGATGCGCACCGGCGAGCGCGTTCCGGTCGTGCCCGTCGGCGCCACCCTGGCCGAGGCTGTGCTGGAAATGTCGCGCAAGCAAATGGGCATGACCGCGGTCGTCGATGACGCCGGTCGCATCGCCGGCATGTTCACCGACGGCGACCTGCGGCGCGCGCTGGAGAAAATCGCCGACTTCCGCAACGCGCGCATCGCCGACGTGATGACGGTCGCGCCTCGCACCATCGGCGCCGACGCCCTGGCGACCGAAGCCGTCCACCTGATGGAGTCCGCGCGCATCACGCAATTGCTGGTGGGCGAGAACGGCGTCCTGATGGGCGCGCTCAACATGCATGACCTGTTCCGCAGCAAGGTGGTCTAGCCGCCCCATGGACACGCGCCCTCCGCCTTCGGCAGGTTCGCTCAAACAGCGCATGGCGGCGCTGCGCCTGATGGCTTTCGATGTCGACGGTGTCCTCACCGACGGGCGCCTCTGGTATGCCGCGGACGGCAGCGAGCTCAAGTGCTTCAATGCCCATGACGGCCATGGCATCAAGATGCTGCGCGATGGCGGGATCAAGCTTGCCATCATCACCAGCCGGCGCTCGCCGGTGGTGGAGCAGCGCGCGCGGGAACTGGGCGTGCATTACTGCCACCAGGGCGTCGCAGCCAAGCTCGCGACCTTCAACGACCTGCTCGCGGATCTTGATCTCGACCCGGTCCAGGCAGGCTACATGGGCGACGACCTGCTCGATCTGCCGGTGCTGATACGCGCCGGCTTTTCCGCCAGCGTTCCGGATGCGCCGGTGGCGGTACGCTCGCGCGTGCAGCACGTCACTCGGCACCCGGGTGGCGGCGGCGCGGTACGCGAGGTCTGTGAACTCATCCTCGACGCGCAGGGCAAGCTCGACGCGCAGATCGCGGAGTACCTTGCATGAAAATTCTGCCGCGCGGCGGCGCGGGAGCGTTTTTCCCGCTTGCCATCCTGATGCTCCTGGCCATGCTCACGTTCTGGCTGGCGCGCGGCATCGCGGTCGACGATCGGGACGCGCCGGCGCCGCAAAGCCGCGATCCGGACTACATCGTCGAGCGATTCACGCTCACCAGTCTTGCCGAGACGGGCGCGCAACGCTACGTCCTGTCCAGCCAGAAGATGGTGCATCTGCCGGGCGATGATTCGTCCATTCTTACCCGCCCGGTCCTGCGCCAGGCGCAGCCGGGCCAGCCGGAGACCCGCATCCGCGCCGACCGCGGCATCGTCACCTCCGGCGGCGAAATCGCCCACCTGCATGACAACGTCGAGGTCATGCGCGCGGGCGAACCGGCCGGCCCGAACCGGCAGGGCTCGAGCGAAATGCGCGTGACCACCAGCTATCTGCGCGTATTGCCCGACCAGGACCGGGCGGACACGGCGGCGCCGGTGCGCATCGAACAGGCAGGGTCCACGCTGCTGGGCACCGGCATGGAACTGGATAATCGCTACCGGCGCTTCCGCCTGCTTTCCGCGGTCAGCGCCACCTACAAGAAGAAGGAATAGCCTGGTCGCGCGCCTTCACGCCGGACCGGTTTTCAGGAACCTCCCACGATGCCAGCCGGGACACTCAAGCCGCTGTTGATCATCCTTGCCCTGTGCGCGGCAGCTACCGGTGCGATGGCCGAAAAAGCCGATCGCGACAAGCCGGTGAACATAGAAGCCGACCGCATGAACTACGACGACCTGCGCCAGGTCAATGTATTCGAGGGCAATGTCACCCTGACCCAGGGAACGCTGGTCATCCGCGCCGACAAGCTCACGGTGCGCCAGGACCCCGAAGGCTTCCAGCGCGGCACCGCCGAAAAGGGCCCGGGCGGATTCGCCTATTTCCGGCAGAAGCGCGAAGGCCTCGACGAACTGGTGGAAGGCTGGGGCGAGCGCATCGAATACGACGCACGCAACGAAAAGGCCGAACTTCTCGTCCGCGCGCGCATCCTGCGCAGCGGCGACGAGGTGCGCGGCAGCCACATCACCTATGACGCGCGCACCGAGTTCTACAGCGTGGTGGGCGGGCGGGATGTGGCATCCCCCAACAACCCGGATGGCCGCGTCAGGGCCGTCCTGCAGCCGCGCTCGAATCCGCCCGCGCCGGCCCCAGCGGAGCCGGCCGACAAGCGCACGAGCCTGACCCTCAAGCCGTCGGGCGGCATTGCCGCGCCGCGCCCCGAGTATCCGGAGCCGATGAAGAAATGAGCCATCTCGCGGCGTCGGGCCTGAAAAAGAAGTACAAGTCGCGCGAAGTCGTCAAGGACGTGTCGTTCGACGTGGCCAATGGCGAAGTGGTCGGTCTGCTGGGCCCCAACGGCGCCGGAAAGACCACCTGCTTCTACATGGTCGTGGGGCTGGTGGGGGCGGATGCGGGCACCATCACGCTGGGCGGGCAAAACGTCACATCCCATCCGATGCACCGGCGCGCCCGCCTCGGCTTGTCCTACCTGCCGCAGGAAGCCTCGGTATTCCGCAAGCTCACCGTCGAGGAAAACGTCCGCGCTGTGCTGGAGTTGCAGGGCCTTGATGCGGCCGCCATCGGAACGCGGCTCGACGAACTGTTGGGAGAGCTCAACATCGGCGGATTGCGCGACAGCCCGGCCCTTTCGCTTTCCGGCGGCGAACGGCGGCGGGTGGAAATCGCGCGGGCGCTGGCCACCAACCCCAAGTTCATCCTGCTCGACGAGCCTTTCGCCGGCGTCGACCCGATCGCCGTGCTGGATATCCAGAAGATCATCAGGTTTCTCAAGGAGCGGTCGATAGGTGTGCTGATCACCGACCACAACGTACGCGAAACCCTCGGCATCTGCGATCGCGCCTACATCATCAGCGAAGGGCGTGTTCTGGCCGCGGGCGTCCCGGACGCCATCGTCGAGAACGAAAATGTGCGCCGCGTGTATCTGGGCGAGAACTTCCGACTCTAGGACCGCATGAAGCAGGCTCTTCAACTCAAGCTATCGCAGCACCTGACGCTGACTCCGCAGTTGCAGCAGTCGATCCGTCTGCTGCAGTTGTCGACCATCGAGTTGAACCAGGAGATCGAGCAGATCCTGTCGGAAAACCCCCTGCTCGAACGCGAATACGAATCCACCGCCTCCGAAGCGGCGAGCTTCGGAGGCGACGAGAAGGTACGGACCGAAGCGCTGCCCGAAGCGGCGTCGGCTGGCGAGAGCGCCGCACCGGACGGCGACTGGGGCGACCGCGATGCCGCCATGGTCTCGCGCAACACCCGCAGCGATGACGACGAAGACGCACCAGGCCGCCAATTCGCCGCCGCCGGCACCACCCTGCGCGAACATCTTCTCTCGCAGATCACCCTCATGCACCTGACGCCGCGCGACCGCGGCCTGCTGAGCGCGCTCATCGAGGGGCTCGACGAGGACGGCTACCTGACCATGCCGCTCGAGGAGATCCGCGACCTGCTGCCGCCGGAACTCGATGTCGACATCGACGAGCTGGAAACCGCGCTGAAACTGCTGCAGACCTGCGAACCCGCCGGCATCGCCGCGCGCGACCTTGCCGAAGCGCTGATCCTGCAACTCGACGGGCTGCCGAAAACCGCCACCAACAGCCTGGCGCGCGGTATCGTCGCCGCGCATCTCGATCTTCTCGCGGCGCGCGACTTCGCGCAGATCAAGCGGGTTTGCAAGTGCAGCGAGGCAGATCTGAAGGTCGCCCGCGAACTGATCCTGTCGCTCAACCCGCGTCCCGGCGCGCAGTTTGACACCAGCGACACGCGCTACGTCACGCCGGACGTGATCGTGCGCAAGACCAAGACCGGCTGGCGCGCCGGCATCAATCCGGATGCCGTGCCGCGCCTGAAGATCAACCGCCTGTACGCCGACATTCTCTCGCGCGAACGCGGGCGCGGCGCCAGCGGCGAAGCCGGCGGACTCATCAGCCAGCTGCAGGAAGCGAAGTGGCTGCTCAAGAATGTGCAGCAGCGCTTCGAGACCATAGAGCGGGTCGCGCAGGCAGTGGTCGAGCGCCAGCGGCATTTCCTGGACCATGGCGAAGTAGCGATGCGTCCGCTGGTGTTGCGCGAGATCGCCGACGAACTCGGGCTGCACGAATCGACCATTTCGCGGGTGACCACCAACAAGTACATGCTCACGCCGAGAGGTTTGTTCGAACTCAAGTATTTCTTCGGCAGTCATGTGGCGACCGATACCGGCGGGGCTTGCTCTTCGACGGCGATCCGCGCTTTAATA
>CANGUJ010000089.1 GCA_947456845.1 Burkholderiales bacterium
CCAGCGACCAGTACAACCACTTTGCCGAGGCCTGCCGTTGCTTCGGCTTTCGCGCATCGCGCGGGTCGGACTACCACGGCCCCGGCGAAAGCCGCGTCGACCCGGGCACCCTGCCGCCGCTGCCGTCCGACCTCACGCCCGTGTGGCACGACTGGTAGGCCGATGGCCCAGTTCTTCGCCATTCATCCTACCCATCCGCAGGCGCGCCTGATCGCGCAGGCGGCCGACGTGGTGCGCGGCGGCGGGGTGATCGTCTATCCGACCGACTCCTGCTACGCGCTGGGCTGCCACATCGGCGACAAGGACGCCGCCCTGCGCCTGCGGCGCATCCGCCAGGTCGACGAGACGCATCACTTCACGCTGGTGTGCCGCGACCTCTCGGAAATCGGCAACTTCGCCAAGGTGGACAACACCCAGTACCGCATGCTCAAGGCCGCCACGCCGGGTGCCTACACCTTCATCCTCGAGGCCACCAGGGAATTGCCGCGCCGGCTCGCCCATCCGAAGCGGCGCACCATCGGGCTGCGCATTCCCGACCATGTGATCGCCCAGGCGCTGCTCGAGGCATTGGGCGAACCCCTGCTGTCGACCACGCTGCTTCTGCCCGGCATCGAGGACCCGCTCAACGACGCCGAAGACATCCGCGACCGCCTCGGCAGGCAGGTCGACCTGGTGATCGACGGGGGCGCCTGCGGCCTGTCGCCCACCACGGTGGTCGACATGACCGACGAGCTGCCGCGGGTGGTTCGCTCGGGCGCCGGTTCGCTGTCCGACATCGGGCTCGCTGAGGCCCGCTGAGGCCGGCCAGGGCGCGCCAAGACCGTTTGATACACTGACTCCCGATGAATCCATCGCTGATCCAGGCCATCGCCTACGGTGCCATTCCGGTGCTTCTGGCCATCACGCTGCATGAAGTCGCGCACGGCTACGCTGCAAAGCACTACGGCGACCCGACCGCCGCCACACTGGGCCGCCTGAGCCTCAATCCCTTGCGTCATGTGGACCTGATCGGCACCATCGTCATGCCGCTCCTGCTGATTTTCCTGACCAGCGGCGCCTTCGTGTTCGGTTACGCCAAGCCGGTGCCGGTGGACAGCCGCAACCTGCGCCGCCCCAAGCAGGACATGCTGTGGGTCGCCTTCGCCGGCCCGGCATCCAACCTTGTCATGGCTGTCCTGTGGGGCCTGACCGCGCTGGTGCTGGCCAGCATGGGTGTGCGCGAGGAGTTTTTCATCAAGATGACCCAGGTCGGTGTGCTGGTCAACCTCGTGATGGCAGCGCTCAACCTGTTTCCCTTGCCGCCGCTCGATGGCGGCCGCATGCTGGTAGCGGTGCTGCCGTACCCGCAGGCGAAGGCTGTTGCGCGCATCGAACCCTATGGCTTTTTCGTCGTGCTGCTGCTGGCCGCCACCCAGGTGCTCGAGTACTGGATGCGCCCGGTGCTGGCCGTGATGGAAACCGGCCTCGGCTGGATTCTGCGGCCGCTCGCCATGCTGCTTTCCTAGAAGACTCTCGACAATGTTCGCCCAACGCGTTCTCTCCGGCATGCGCCCCACCGGCGCACTGCATCTCGGCCATTACCACGGCGTGCTCAAGAACTGGGCGCGTCTGCAGGACGAGTATCCGTGTTTCTTTTTCGTCGCCGACTGGCACGCCCTGACCACGCATTACGACGATGTGCACATCATCGGCCGCAACACGCATGAAATGGTGATCGACTGGCTGGCCGCCGGCATCGACCCGGCCAAGTCGGTGCTGTTCGTGCAAAGCCAGGTGCCGCAGCATGCCGAACTGCACCTGCTGCTCTCGATGATGGCGCCGCTGTCGTGGCTGGAACGGGTGCCCACCTACAAGGACCAGCAGGAAAAGCTCGCCGAGAAGGACTTGACCACCTACGGCTTCCTTGGCTACCCGCTCCTGCAGGCGGCCGACATCCTGATCTATCGCGCCCAGCATGTCCCGGTGGGCGAGGACCAGGTGCCGCACGTGGAGTTCACCCGCGAGGTGGCGCGCCGCTTCAACCATCTGTACGGCAAGGAGCCGGGCTACGAGCAAAAGGCGCAGGACGCCATCAAGAAACTCGCCAGCAAGTACGCGCGCCGCTACAAGGAACTGCGCGACCGTTACCAGGAGCAGGGTGACCCCGGCGCGCTGGAAGCGGCCCGCGCGCTGCTGGCCGAGTCGTCCGGCCTGTCGCGGGAAGACCGCGAGCGCCTCTCCGGCTATCTCGAGGGCGGCGGCAAGGTCATCCTCGCCGAGCCGCAGGCGCTGCTTACCGCGGCATCGCGGATGCCGGGGCTGGATGGGCAGAAGATGTCCAAGTCCTATGGCAACACCATCGCGCTGCGCGAAGACGCCAAGTCGCTCGAGAAGAAAATCCGCACCATGCCCACCGACCCGGCGCGCGTCCGCCGCACCGACCCGGGCAATCCCGACAAGTGCCCGGTCTGGGACCTGCACCAGGTGTATTCCAGCGATGCCACCCGAGCCTGGGTGCGCCAGGGCTGCACCAGCGCCGGCATCGGCTGCATCGAGTGCAAGCAGCCGGTGATCGAGGCGGTGCTGCGCGAGCAGGGGCCGATGCTGGAGCGCGCTCAGCAATACATAGACAAGCCGTCGCTGGTGACCGACATCCTCGAGGATGGGCGCCAGAAGGCCGCCGCCCAGGCCGAGGAGACCATGCGCGACGTGCGCGACGCCATGGGGCTGGGACGCGGCGGCTAGCCGCCCGCCGAGCGGCTGCCTGCCGCAGGACACCATGCACAGCGAAACCCCGCTCCGGAAACTTCTCGTCCGGCCCTCCAGGGCGGCCGACGTGGCCGCCATCGCCGAGATCTACGGTTACCATGTGCTCAACGGGCTGGCCTCGTTCGAACTGATGGCGCCTTCGGTGGACGAGATCGCCAAGCGCCGCGCCGACGTGATCGGCCGCAGTTTTCCCTACCTGGTGGCTGAACTCGACGGCAAGGTCGTCGGCTATGCCTATGCCAGCCTGTATCGAACCCGGCCGGCCTATCGCTTCACCCTCGAGGACTCGGTGTACATCCACAAGGACCATGCCGGCCGCGGCGTCGGCAAGGCGCTGCTGGAGGCGCTGATCGAGGCCTGCGCGCGGGCCGGCTGCCGGCAACTGGTGGCGGTGATCGGCGACTCCGCCAACAAGGGCTCCATCGGCCTGCACGCCGCGTGCGGCTTCAAGCGCACCGGCACCCTCAGGGCGGTGGGCTTCAAGTTCGGTCGCTGGGTCGACAGCGTGATCATGCAGCGCGCCGTCGGTGAGGGGGGGCGCACCCTGCCGCCGGAGGGCAGCGGCGGCAGGTAATGCCGCGCGCCGGCTGGTTCGGCAGCGGGTAAATCGCCGTTCCGCGCGGCATCGATGTCCCGGCGCCGCGGGCCTGCCGCCCGCCGTGTTCCATTTTCGATAAAGGTCGTGTTTCACCATGCTTTCCACCGCGAATATCAGCATCCAGTTCGGCGCCAAGCCGCTGTTCGAAAACGTCAACGTCAAGTTCGCCGACGGCAACCGCTACGGCCTGATCGGCGCCAACGGCAGCGGCAAATCCACCTTCATGAAGATTCTCGGCGGCGACCTCGAGCAGAGTACCGGCGAGGTCATGCTCGCGCCGGGCGTGCGCCTGGGCAAGTTGAAGCAGGACCAGTTCGCCTATGAGGACGAGCGGGTGCTGGACGTGGTGATGCAGGGCCATGTGGAAATGTGGAAGGCCATGACCGAGCGCGACGCGATCTATGCCAACCCGGACGCCACCGACGACGACTACATGCACGCCGCCGAACTCGAATCCAGGTACGCCGAATACGGCGGCTACGACGCCGAGTCGCGCGCCGGCAGCCTCCTGCTGGGCGCCGGCATCGAGGAGAAATTCCACACCGGCCCGATGCGCGAAGTGGCGCCCGGCTGGAAGCTGCGGGTGCTCCTGGCCCAGGCGCTGTTCTCCAAGCCCGACGTGCTGCTGCTCGATGAGCCCACCAACAACCTGGACATCAACTCGATCCGCTGGCTGGAGGAGGTGCTGAACGCCTACGACAGCACCATGATCATCATCAGCCATGACCGCCACTTCCTGAACCAGGTGTGCACCCACATGGCCGACCTGGACTACAACCAGATCAAGATCTACCCCGGCAATTACGACGACTTCATGCTCGCCTCGACCCAGGCGCGCGCGCTGATCGCGGCGGCCAATGCCAAGACCAAGGAGCGCATCGCCGAATTGCAGGAATTCGTGCGTCGCTTCTCGGCCAACAAGTCCAAGGCGCGCCAGGCCACCTCGCGCCAGAAGCAGATCGAGAAGATCAAGGTCGAGGACATGAAGCCCTCGTCGCGCCAGAACCCGTACATCCGCTTCGAGGAAGGCAAGAAGCTGTTCCGCCAGGCGCTGGTGGTCGAGGACCTGTCCTTCACCTATCCGGGCGCCGCCGCGCCGGTGCTCAAGAGGGCTAGTTTCTCCATCGATGCCGGCGAGCGGGTGGCGGTGATCGGCGCCAACGGCGTGGGCAAGACCACGCTGATGCGCTGCCTGGCCGGCGACCTGTCGCTTTCGACCGGCACGCTCAAGTGGGCCGAGAACGCCAAGGTCGGCTACATGCCGCAGGATCCTGCCGCCGAATTCGAGCGCGACATGGACCTGGCGACCTGGATGAGCCACTGGAAGGGCCCCGACCACGACGACCAGATCGTGCGTGCCACCCTGGGCCGCCTGCTCTTCACCGGCGACGACGGCAGGAAGTCGGTCAAGGTGCTCTCGGGCGGCGAAAAGAACCGCATGCTCTACGGCAAGCTGATGCTCACCTCGCCCAACGTGATGCTCATGGACGAGCCGACCAACCACATGGACATGGAGTCCATCGAGTCGCTGCAGATCGGCCTGGAGAAGTATCCAGGCACGCTGATGTTCGTGTCGCATGACCGCGAGTTCGTCAGTTCGCTGGCGAATCGCATCATCGAGATCAAGGCGGGTGGCGAGATTGTCGACTTCCACGGCAGCTACGACGACTACCTGCACGCGCAAGGCATCGAGGTATGAGCGCGCGGCCTCCCGGACCCCGACGGCACGACCGGGTCGCGAAATCGGAGTAAGGTGCCGGGGTTGCACCCCAGGTTTCGGCCATCAACCCAAGGAGACGCGCATGATCAAGTCGGGCATCGACCAGGAAGCGATGATCAAGATGTTTTCCGAAGCCAGCGCCCGCCAGGGCGAGGCGCTTCGCCAGGCGGTGGGCGATGCCACGCTCAAGGCCCTGCAGGGTCGCGAACTGACGCTGGCCAACATTCGGAGCGTGATCAAGACCGTCACCCAGGCCGCCTCGGCCGGTGCGGCGCAGAACCCGGCCCCGGCGATCGATGTCGAGGCCATGCTCACCAACGCCTTTGCCGGCATGGACGCGGCTCTCTTGCAGGCGGTGGAAGCCAACCGCAAGGCGCTCGAACAGTTTGTTTCGCAAGGCGTGGGCGTGCAGCAGGCGCAGATGAAGGCCGCGCTTGCCAACCTGGAGAAGATGGAAGACACCTTCTTCGCCACCGTTTCCAAGGCGGCCGAGTCGATGAGCGGCCATTTGAAGGGCCCGTGGGAACACGTGCTCTCGGCCATGAAGATGCAGGGCACCGCCACCGGCTCGCAGGCGCACCAGACCGTCGAGCAGATCATGGTGCAGGCGCAAAAGGCCATGCGCGAGGGCCGCGCCTCGTCCATGAAGGCCGCCCAGGCCATGATGGACAGCTACGCCGCGCTGGTCTCCGGGGTGCTGATCGGCATGTCCGAAGGCATCACCAAGGGCGGCGCGGCCACGAAGTCCCGCAAGTAGTTTGCCTGCGACGGGGTCGCCGCACGGCTTGAAGGGCTTCCGCGAATTTTGAATTGACTGGAAAAAACTCACGAGTTTTTTCTAGTCAGGTAGAATTTTGCGGACTATGAGGCCGCATTCTCCCGACTCGACGGGCGCGTCACCCGAGGCGCGCCGGTACATTCCGCCACGCTATCTGCGAGATGCGATCCTTGCGGATCTTGGGTCGAAGATGGTGTTCATCGGCGGGCCGCGCCAGGTAGGCAAGACCTCGTTGGCCCGGTCGCTGATTGGCTCGGCCGCAGCCGAACTCAACTTTGATGTCGCTGCACAGCGCGCCGCGATCCTCAGGCAGGAATTGCCGCCCACCGACACCTGGTTTTTCGACGAGATTCACAAATACCGTGGCTGGCGCAATTACCTCAAGGGTCTGTATGACCAATGGGGTGGCGACAAACGCATTCTCGTGACCGGTTCGGCGCGCCTTGACCTGTATCGCCATGGCGGGGACTCTCTGCAAGGCCGCTATTTCCACTTCCGGCTGCATCCGCTTTCGGTTGCCGAGCTGGGTGGACATGCCGACGCATTGGGAGACCTTCTGGCTTACGGCGGCTTCCCTGAGCCTTTCCTGCGTGGTTCGGACCGCTTCAGCCGGCGCTGGTCGCTGGCCTATCGCGAACGCCTCGTTCGCGAGGAGGTGACGAGTCTGGAATCGGTTTCCGACCTCGGCAAACTCGAACTCCTGGCCATGAGCCTGCCGGCGCGCGTTGGCAGCCCGTTGTCGATCAATTCGCTACGCGAGGACCTGCAGGTGGCGCACGCCACGCTGGTGCGCTGGGTGGATATTCTCGAGCGCCTGTATGGCGTGTTTCGTATCGCGCCGTTCGGTGCGCCTAGGCTGCGTGCGGTCAAGAAGGAGCAGAAACTCTATCACTACGACTGGACCGTGGTCTCGGACCCCGGGGCCCGGTTCGAAAACCTGGTCGCCAGCCATTTGCTCAAATGGGTGGAATACCAGGTCGATGTGGAAGGACGGGCCATGGAGTTGCGCTATTACCGCGATCAGGACGGGCGCGAAGTCGATTTCGTGATCATGGAAGCCGGCAATCCGGTGAGCTTCATCGAATGCAAACTCGGCGATGCCCCCGTTTCGCCAGCGCTCAAGTATCTGGTGGCGCGCGTGCCGGGTGTTGCCAGCTGGCAGATATCCGCTAGCGGCAGCCGTGACTATGTCAGCGCGGAAGGAATTCGCGTCGCGCCAGCGGCGCGTTGCCTTGCGGAACTGATCTAGCGCCCCTGTGTGTCCATCTCTGAAACAAACACTGGAAAGTCACCCCATGTCCACCCGCCTGCCGGCAAGCGCAGCACCTGACGCGGAGACCCTGCGCGAGATCTCGCAACGCACCCTGGCGCACTACGACCAGCGTGCGGCGGCGTTCCGCGCCGGCACCGCCGACCACGATGTCACGCAGAACATCGCCGCACTGCTGGAAGCCATCGAGGCGCCGCCGCCCTGGCGCATCCTCGATTTCGGCTGCGGCCCGGGGCGCGACCTCAAGGTGTTTGCCGCGCTCGGCCACGAGGCGGTGGGGCTGGACGGTTCGGCCGAATTCGCCGCCATGGCGCGGGCGGACAGCGGCTGCGCGGTGCTGCAGCAGGACTTTCTGGCGCTGCATCTGCCGCCGGCGACCTTCGACGGGGTGTTCGCGAACGCCTCGCTGTTCCATGTGCCGAGCGCGGCGTTGCCGCGCGTGTTGCGCGAACTGCACGCGGCCTTGAAGCCCGGCGGCGTGCTGTTCGCCTCCATCCCGCACGGCGACAACAGCGAAGGCTGGAACCGCGGGCGCTATGGCGTGTATCACGACCTCGAATCCTGGCGCAGGTACCTCAGCGCCGCCGGCTTCACCGAGCTGCACCACTACTATCGGCCCGCCGGGCTGCCGCGCGAGCAGCAGCCGTGGCTGGCGAGCGTCTGGCGGGCAGCGAAGTAGGGCGGCCAGGTCCTAGGCCGCCAGCAATGCTTCAAGCTCGCTCTGTTTCTCCAGCCACTCGGCCTCCACCTGGTCAAGCTCCTTGGCGATATAGGCCTGGTCGAGCATCACGGCCTTGAGCTCGTCCTTGCGCGACTCTTCGTAGATGCCGGTGCCGGCCAGGAGGGCGTCGACCGCGGCTTTTTTCGCCGTCAGCTTGGCGATCTGTTCCTCGAGGCGCTTGATGCGGGTTTCCACCGGCTTGACCAGGTTGGCGCGGCGCTGGCGTTCCTGCGCCTCGAGGCGCTTCTGTTCCTGGCGCGCGGCGGCCGAGACGGGCGCGGCAGCGGCGGCGGCCTTGGGTTCGGGTGGCTTTCTTGTTTCCGCGATCGGCGCATCGGCACGGGCCGGGCGGGTGTCCGCCTTGGCGGGCTTGGCTTCCACCTTGCCCAGGCGGGTCCTGAACAGCCAGTCGCGATAGTCGTCGAGGTCGCCGTCGAAGGGCTTGAGCGCGCCTTCGGCCACGATCATGAACTCGTCGGTGGTGGCGCGCAGCAGGTGCCGGTCGTGCGACACCAGCACCAGGGTGCCCTCGAACTGCGCCAATGCCACGGTAAGCGCCTCGCGGGTTTCGAGATCGAGATGGTTGGTGGGTTCGTCCAGCAGCAGCAGGTTGGGGCGCTGCCAGGCGATCAGCGCGAGCGCCAGGCGCGCCTTCTCGCCGCCGGAGAAGGGCGCGATCGAACTGGTCACCATGTCACCGGGGAAATTGAAGCCGCCCAGGAAGTTGCGCAACTCCTGCTCGCGCACGGTCGGCGCGAGCTTCACCATGTGCCACAGCGGCGACTCGTCGTGGCGCAGCATTTCCACCTGGTGCTGGGCGAAGTAGCCGATCACGAGGCCCTTGCCGAAGCGTGCCACACCGTTCACCAGCGGCAGTTCGCCGGCGATGCTCTTGATGAGCGTGGACTTGCCAGCGCCGTTCACCCCCAGCAGGCCGATGCGCTGCCCCTGGGTGAGCGAGAACTTGATGTTCGAGATGATCACCTTGTTGTCGCCATCGTCCAGTTTGTAGCCGGCCTCGCCGTCCTCCATCACCAAGAGGGGGTTGGGCGTGGCCACCGGGTCGCGGAACTCGAAGGAGAAGGGGGACGAGGCATGTACCGGCGCCAGTTCTTCCATCCTGGCCAGCATCTTCATGCGGCTTTGCGCCTGGCGGGCCTTGGTGGCCTTGGCCTTGAAGCGGTCGATGAAGCTCTGCAGGTGGGCGCGTTCGCGCTGCTGCCTGGCAAACGCGGCGGCGTCGAGCGAGAGCGCCATGGCGCGCTGGGTCTCGAACTGCGAATAGGTGCCGCCATAGCGCTTCAACTTCTTCTGGTCGATGTGCACGATCACGTCGACCACGCCGTCGAGGAAGTCGCGGTCGTGCGAGATGATGATGAGCGTGCCGGGGTAGCGCTTGAGCCAGTCCTCCAGCCAGAGGATGGCATCCAAGTCCAGGTGGTTGGTGGGTTCGTCGAGCAACAGCAGGTCGGAGGGGCACATCAGCGCCTGGGCCAGGTTCAGGCGCATGCGCCAGCCGCCGGAGAATTGCGCCACCGCCTCCTGCATCTGCGCGGCCGAGAAGCCCAGGCCGGTGAGCAGCACCTCGGCGCGCGAGCGGACGGTGTAGGCGTCGGCGTCGGCCAGGAGGCCATGCAATTCGGCGATGCGGTTGCCGTGGGCATGGTCGTCGTGGGCCTCGTCCTGCGCTTCCAGCGCCTCGAGCTCGGCTTCCAGCGCGCGCAGGGTGGTGTCGCCGTCGATCACGTATTCCAGCGCCGGACGGTCGAGTGCCGGGGTTTCCTGCGCCACATGGGCCATGCGCCACCTGGAGGGGATCTCGATGCTGCCACCGTCGGGGTGCAGTGTGCCCATGAGCATGGCGAAGAGCGTCGACTTGCCTGCGCCGTTGGCACCGATCAGGCCGACATGTTCGCCCGGGTTGAGGGTCACGTCGGCTTTTTCGAACAGCGATTTCACGCCCCGGGAGAGGCTCAAGGACTGCAGGCGGATCATGGCGGCGCACTTCCTGGGGAGGGAAGGCAGGACGGTTTTCCGCCCCGGCGTCCCTGCTAAACTTGAATTTTATCGCGCTGCGGCATAAGGGGGGCCAGATGGCCAGGGTTACCGTCGTGATGAATCCGAAGGGGGGTGTCGGCAAGTCCACCCTGGCGACCAACCTCGCCGGCTACTACGCCAGCCGCGGTCATGCGGTGATGCTGGGCGATGTCGACAGGCAGCAGTCGTCCCGCGAGTGGCTCAAGCTGCGCCCCGAGCAGTGCGCCCCCATCCGTTCCTGGGAGATCGAGCGCGGCAAAGCCGCCAAGCCGCCCAGGGAGGCCACCCATATCGTGCTCGATACGCCGGCCGGCCTGTCGGAGAAGCTGCTCGAGCAGGTGATCGCCCCGGCGCACCGGGTGATCGTGCCCCTGCAGGCGTCGATGCTGGACATCCTTGCCACCAAGCAGTTCCTCGCCGACCTGGCCGACGACAAGGCGGTCAGAAAAAGCGACGCCCTGATCGGCGTGGTCGGCATGCGGGTCGACAGCCGCACCCGCGCCTTCGAGGAACTGCAGCGCTTCCTCGAGGGCCTCGGCCTGCCGGTGCTCGGATTCATCCGCAACACGCAGAACTACGTGCAGCTGGCCGCGCGCGGCCTCACGCTGTTCGACATCGCGCCTGGGCGGGTGCAGCAGGACCTCGAGCAGTGGGCGCCCATCCTCAAGTGGCTGGAGGATTGAGGCGCGCGGTCCGCGTCGAAAGCTCTCCTTCCCGGGGGCAGTGCGCCTGCCCGTCTAGTTGCGCGCCATGTCGAGCACGCCCGGCGCGAACAGTTCCTCCGGCGTCACCAGCCGCGGCGAGATGCCCTGCTCGTGGTGGTAGCGCACGAAGGTGTCCAGCGCATGCCGGTTGGGCGCCAGGCCGTAGCTCCAGTAGTCGTAGCCCATGAGCTTGCGGGTGGCTTCGAGTTCGGCCACGCCCCACGGCAGGGTGGCGGCGAAATGGCCGATCTGCTGCAGTTCCTCGATGGCGAGCGCCTTGGCTTCGATGAAGGCCTTGTAGACGCTCACCGGCAGCCACGGATGCGCTTCGACCAGCGCCTTGCGGATGCCCACCACGTGCATCGGCGGGAACAGGCCGGTGCGTGCGAAGTAGTCCCGCTCGACGGCGCGATAGTCGGGAAACAGGCGCCCCACATGAGCGGCTCCGCGGGTGTGGCAGGACGGGGCCTTGGCGCTGAAGACGGCGTCGAGTTCGCCGGTTTCGAGCAACTGCGA
>CANGUJ010000090.1 GCA_947456845.1 Burkholderiales bacterium
CGGCCGAGGGCGTCTTCGCCATGATGCTCGGTCTGAAGCGCGATTTCGGCACCGCCATCGTCGTGGTAACGCACGACGCGGCACTCGCCGCCGCCATGGACCGGCGGCTGGAACTGCGCGGCGGGCGCCTGCAGCCGGGCTGACCGGGCCGCCGTCGGTGCGCGGTCAGACTCTCAGCGCGGGATGATCCGGGTCCACTTCCCGGATCACATGGCTGATCAGCCGGCGTGCGATCGACAGGCGATGCGGCAGGCCGGGCAGGTCGTCGAGGGTGAACCAGCGCGCGTCCTCGATCTCACCTTCCTGGGGAATGATTTCGCCGCTCTCATAGTCGGCCACATAGGCCACCATGAGGGAGTTCGGGAAAGGCCAGCCCTGGCTGGAAAAGTACGCGAGGTTGTGCACCCTGACCCCGACTTCCTCGAACGCCTCCCGGTGGATGCATTCCTCGATGGATTCGGAGGGCTCGACGAAGCCGGCCAGAGCGCTGTACATGCCGCGTGCGAAGCGGCCTGAGCGCGCCAGCAGCAACTCGCGCCCGTTCGGACCGTCCCGCTTGATCAGTACCATCATCGCCGGCGAAACCTTGGGGTAGTAGGTTTCCCCGCAGCTCGGGCATTTGCGCGAGCGGCCGCCCTCGAAGATCTCGGACGGCGTGCCGCAGGCACCGCAGAAACGGTGCGTACGATCGAACTCGAGCATCTGCACGGCGCGCCCGCCGATGGCGAGTAGATCGTCAGGCAGGCGGTTGAAGAGCCCGCGCATGTTCTCGAAACCGTGCCCATCAGGGGCGCGGTCGCTCGCTGAACGTGCCGCCCATACCGGCGTATCGCGCAACATGCCGACAAAGCGCGCGCCCGCATGGTCGATCTCGAGGCCGCCGGAAAGCACGTCCGCAGGCAGTGGCAACATCGGCGTCGCGTGCTCGGTGTAGACCAGCAGGTTGCTGCGGTGGAACACGAACCACAGGCCATCCTGGCCGGCGCTCTCCGGAGCGGCCCACAGGGGCTCGAAGTCTGAAGGAAGGATCATGGGCGGATTTTATCAGTGGCGCGGCCGCATCCGCGGCGGCGCAGCAGATATCCGCGCCGGTTTGTCACCAGTAGGTGACGATCATCTTGGTGGCGAGCAGAAACAGCGAACAGGCAAACAGGCGCCGCAGCGTATCGACCGGCATCTTGTGCGCCGCGCGCGCGCCGTACGGGGCGGTAATCATGCTCGCCGCGACCAGCGAGAGCAGGGCGGGCAGATACACGAATCCGAGGCTGGCCGGCGGCAAGCCGGCGACGGACCAGCCCGAGGCGACATAGCCGAGCGTTCCAACCATGCCAATGGGAATGCCGATGGCGCCCGCGGTCGCGATGGCGGTTCGCACCGGTACGCCGCAGAACATCAGGAACGGCATGGAGAGGAACGAACCGCCCGCGGACACCAGGCCCGAGATCGCGCCGATGACGAGGCCCACCCCGAACAGCGCCGGCGGCCCGGGAAGGGTTCGCGCGGCCGTCGGCCTGCGACCGAGGAGGATTTGCGTAGCACCGGCATACACGATGAAGGCGAATGCGATCGCCAGGGTGCGCTGCTGCAGAAAGCCGGCGCCGGCCGAGGAGGCAAGCGTGCCGGCCACCATGCCCGGCGTCATGCGCTTGACGATGCTCCAGTCGACCGCGCCATGGCGATGGTGCTCGCGAACGCTCGATCCGGATGTGAACATGATCGAAGCCATGCAGGTGCCCAGGGCCAGGTGGACGTTGTGTTCGGGCGTCATTCCCTGCGCCAGGAACAGGGCCGCGAGGATAGGCACCAGCGTCATGCCGCCGCCGATGCCGAGCATGCCTGCAAGGAATCCGACAAGCGCCCCGGCGAGCGCGTAACCGGCGATCCAGATCACCGGGCGGAAGGGCCGGCGAGCAATTCTTCGATCGCGACCCAGTGTGCTGCGCTGACGGGCGTGATCGAAAGGCGGTTGCCGCGCTTGAGAACAAGCATGTCCGCCAATTCCGCGCGGGACCGCATTTCGTCCAGACCCAGCAGCCTGGTCTTCCTGACAAATCGCACGTCCACGTTGAGCCAGCGGGGATTGTCGGGTTCCGAAGCCGCATCGAAATAAGGGCTGCCGCGCTCGAACTGCGTAGCGTCCGGATAGGCGGCGCTGGCGATCTTGCAGATGCCGGCGATGCCGGGTTTAGGGCAGGACGAGTGGTAGAAGAAGGCCAGATCGCCGACCTTCATCTGGTCGCACATGAAGTTGCGCGCCTGGTAGTTCCGTACCCCGAACCATGGCAGCTTCCTGCCTGGAGCAGCGGCGAGATCGTCTATCGATACCTCGTCGGGCTCCGATTTCATCAGCCAGTAACCCATGTCGAGCGTTTGCGGGGCACAAAAAGTAAAAAAGGCAGCGCTGGCTGCCTTTGACCGGCCGTCCGGAGCGCCGCCAGGCGCACCGGAAGACATCATGCGTGGTTCCCCGCAAATGCGGCAAGGCCCTCATCCTGAACCGGTGGTTCAGGTTGGCTGCCTCATGAAGATCACATCAGGGTCTTGAGCGGGCGACAGGGAGCTTTCGCTATGAAGCCTGACGAGACACACAACAGCAATCGATTCGTCAGCAACCGTGCTTTTCAGCTTATTGGTTCAAGGAATTTAAGACCTCAACCAACACCGCAGGGAATTCGTTTTAAGGCAGGGCCGAACCCTCGCTTAAAACCACTCGCCGACAACAGCGAAACAGCGCCTGCGGCCGGATCAAAACAGTTTTTCCTGCGATGCCAGCGCTTCATCGACCAGCGTGTGCATCGAGTTCATTCTACGCTTGTATTCCGCCATGTCAAACCCGGCCCCGGTCTTGGCGGCGAGCAGTTCATGGGTGATGTTGAGGGCGGCCATGACGGCGATACGGTCCGCACCGGCGATCTTGCCAGCCCCCTTGATCTCGCGCATCTTCTGGTCCAGATAAGCGACCGATGCCATCAGGTTTTCGCGCTCGTCGTCCGGGCACGCGACGCGGTACTGGCGGTCGAGGATGGTGACCTCGATATTCTTGACCGTTGATTTTGCGGTGGCCATGCGGGTCACGCGTCCTCTGTGGTGGCGGGCAGGCGGGCAATCACCGCTTCGATGCGCGAGCGCGCCTGGGCTAGCTTTTCGCCGAGCGCCCGATTCTCGCTCTCCAGCTTGGCCACCTGCAGGCGCATGTCGCGGTTTTCGTCCTTGATCTGCCTGTGCAGGACGACCAGCTGGGTCAGCTTTTGCTCCAGATTTTCGAAGTCGGTCATGGAGGAGATGGTGGTCGAAAAGGCGGGGCAAGTCAAGGTCGGGGGGCGCGCCGGCGGCCTCGCCTGCGCGCCATGAAGGTCAACGGTGCGCCCTCAGTCCGCTCGCAGTCCGCCCCGCCGACAGGAACCCTTGTAGACTAGCGCCGTTCTGGTGCCTCGCGGCGCGGTCGCGCCGCGAGGTTAAACGGGAATCAGACGTCGATACGCGCTCGCAACGTCGAACGTGTCGATAACCTGAGCTGCCCCCGCAACGGTAAGCGCTGCGAACCACCCGGTTCGCGAGGCACGGAAAACACCACTGCAGCGCATGTTCATGTCTGCGGGAAGGGTCCGAATGCCAGATGCGCCAGCCCGGAGACCGGCCGGACAATCGTGAGTGGTTGCGGGGATGCAACCGGGCTGACGGCCGTCGCATGACTGCGACCCTGTTCTCCTTGCGCATTCCCGCGTCCGCTCTTCGCATCAATCGCGGCTTGCGGGGACGCTTGCCGCTGCGAGGAGACATCTATGCAGTTGAACTACCTTGTTGTGGCCGCACGAGCCGCAGCGGGCCTGCTCGCCGTTTCGGGCATGCCTGCGCAGTCTGCGGGTATCGCGAACGCGGGCGACGATGCGCATGTCATTGTGACCGCAACACGCTTCCAGAGTGAAGCGGAATCCTCGGCCGCCATTGGCACGCAGATCATCAGTTCCGCCAGCATCCGCGCCTCCGGCGCGGTGACCGTTGTCGATGCGCTCAAGAGGCTGGGGGGGGTGCATGCGCGCATCAGCTTCTTCGGCACGCCCGATGAACCGCTGGACCTGCGCGGCTTCGGCATCACCGGCGACCAGAACGCGGTGGTGCTGCTCGATGGCGTGCGGCTTTCGGAAAACGAACTTGCCAGCGCGCGCCTGGCCGGCATTCCGATCGACACGGTCGAGCGCATAGAGATCCTGCGCGGGGGCGGCACGGTGCTGTACGGGCCGGGCGCCACCGCGGGCGTCATCAACATCATCACGCGCGCACCGGTGGCCGGACAGCGGCAGGCGGACCTACGGCTGGCGGCCGCCTCGGGGCGCACCAGCGAAGCGCGCGCCAGCGGCGCCATCGCTGGGGACAGCGTCGGCGTAACGTTTGCGTCCACGCGCACCGACAGCCAGAACTATCGCGACAACAACGCCACGCGCCAGCACAACACCACAGCGGCTGTGCGCTGGTTCGGGACAGCGGGGGAACTGGGCCTCAGGGTGGCGAGCGAGCGCCTAACCGCGCGCTTGCCGGGGGCCCTGTTCGAGGACGAGGTACGGACGAACCGGAGGCAGTCCTTCTTGCCTCTCGATTACGCCGATACCGACGCGAATCGCTACACCCTGCACGGCAAGACCCGGATTGCCGGGATCGAATTTGCCATGGATGCGTTTCGCCGCGAGCGCGTCACACGCGCCTACCTGCCGGGTCGTGCATTTGGCGGTGCGTTTTTCGATTTTTTCAGCCGCACCAGCGCCCATGAAAATGGTGTCAGCCCGCGCGCCCGGGCGGAATTCACGCTCGCGGCCACCTCGCACACCCTGGTGGGCGGGTTCGATGAAAGCCGCTGGCGCTATCGCAACATTTCGAATAGCGTCGCGAACGATACCTTGCTTGAATCGGCCACCTTCGACGCGTTTTCCGGGACCGACGAAGCCGGAACCCAACGCAACCGTGCCTGGTACATCAAGGACGAGATTGGGATCGGCAATTCGCTGCGCCTGTCGGCAGGATTGCGGCGTGAATCGGCCCGGCTGGAAATGTCCCAGCCGTTCTCCTCCGGCTTCGGCCAGAACTACGCCTACGCGGCCGAGCGATCGGCCATGGGGCGCGAGTTGGCTGCCAGTTTCGCGGCCGGGGGCGGATGGACGATCTTCGCGCATGGCGGAACAAGTTTCCGGATTGCCAATGTGGACGAAAACCGCGGTCGCAGCGGGCCGCTCGACATCCAGTCGTCCAGGGACATCAACGCCGGTGCGCGCTGGCGCAGCGCACGCTGGCAGGCCGAGGCTCGGCTTTTTCGCAGCCGCCTCGAGAACGAGATCGCCTTCGTGTCCGCGGCGGTCATTCCCCCTTTCGGCCAGAACATCAACCTGCCGCCCACCGAACGTTCCGGGCTCGAACTCGACGCCCGCTGGATTCCCGATGCGGGCCTGGACCTCAGTGCCGGCTACCAATGGGTGGACGCACGCTTTCGCTCAGGGGCCATCAACGGACTGGAGGTGGCCGGACGGCGCATCCCGGTCGTGCCGAGGCAGCGGGCCTGGGTGCGCGTGACCTGGCGCATCGACGCCGCGCAAACGCTCAACGCCGGCGCCCGATGGGTAGGCGAACAAGTCCTCGACAACGACTGGACCAACGGCGCCGCCGGCGGGCGGCGCCTGGGGGCCTATCAGACCTTCGATGTGCGCTACGCAGTCAGGCGCGGCCCCGCGGAATTCGCCCTGTCGGTCGACAACCTGTTCAACAGCGCCTTCGCCAGCTATGCGGGCGTGGTGACGGCGGGTGCAAGCGCGGGAAGGCTGTTCTTCTATCCGGACGCGCTGCGAACCTTGCGCGCGAGCATCGGCCTGCGCTTCTAGGGCGGGCGCGCTGGGGCGCGGTGCGCGGCCAGGGCGTCGCAGGCCGCGGCGACGCCTTCGAGAAGACGCGACGTCGGGCGCGCCAGGCGGTCCGGATCGATCGCCACGAGCGCGCCTGCCCGCACCGCCTGCAATTGCGCGAGCGCCTTCCAGTCCCGCACCCATGCGGCTGCCTGCGCCGGGCCGGCCAGCAGCACGATCGCCGGCGGATCGAGCGCTGCCACGGCTTCACGGTTTGGCGTCGGCGTCAGGCGGGCTGCATCGGCGAACACGTTGCGCGCGCCGCACAGGCGCAGCGCGTTCGAGATCATGTGCCGGCCATTGACGGTCATCAGCGGCCGGTCCCATATCTGGACAAACACCCGGATGGGCTCGCGTCCGGCGTGATCGCCGGCGATCTTGCGGGCGCGCGCAAGCAGCGCCTGCGCGCGCTCTTCCGCGGCCGGCGAGTTGCCGGTCAGACGGCCGAATGCCCGCATCTCGCCTGCGATCGCCTCGATCGAGTCCGGCTCGGAAAGGAAAACCGGAATCCCCAGGGAACGCAGTCCGGCAAGCTGGCGCTGCGCGGCGCCATGCGGCCACGCGATCAGCAGGTCCGGGCGCAATGCGGCGACCTGCTCCAGATTGAGCGCCATGCTGTTGCCGACGCGCGGCACGGCCTTGGCCGCAGGGGGGAAGTCGCTTGCCTCGTCGGCGCCAACCACCCGTGCGCCGGCGCCGATCTCGAACAACAGTTCCGTGATCCCCGGTGCGAGGCTGACGATGCGGCGGGCGGGCGCGGCCAGCCGTACGCGTCTGCCGCTGGAGTCGGCGACCTCGATGGCTGCCTGTGCCGGGAGAGCGTTGGGGATCAAGAGGGAAAGCAGCGCCAGAACGGTGGCGACCGTGCCGCTGCGCCTCACGCCGGCAGTTCGGCGGCTTGCGCGCCCAGATGGAACCTGAAGGTCGCGCCTTTGCCGCGTTCCGCATGGGCCTGGACCTGCCCTCCATGCCGTTCCACCAGGCGCTTGACGATGGCGAGGCCTACCCCCGTTCCGCTGAATTCCGCCGCCGGGTGCATACGCTGGAACATGCCGAACAGCCGGTCGGCGTAGCGCATGTCGAATCCGGCGCCGTTATCGCTGACGCGGAACCACCGCACCCCGTTTTCTTCGACTACGTCCATCGTGACAGTCGCATCGGGCGTGCGCGACGAATACTTGAACGCGTTCCCCAGCAGGTTCTGGAGAATCTGCCGCAGCATGACGATGTCCGCATTCGCATGCCCGAGCGGCAGGATGCGGCAGGTCGTCTCCGGATGGCTTTGCTGAAGGGGGGCCAGCACTTCCTGGACGAGCGCGCCCACATCGACATCCTCGCGCTTGTGGTCGATGCGGATCACGCGTGAATAGGTGAGCACATCGTCGATCAAGGTGCCCATGCGCGCGGCATTGGCGCCGATCCGCTCGAGGAGCGTCGCGCCCTCGGGGCTCATGTTCGGTGTTTCATCCCGGCGCAGCAGGCTGGAGAAACCGGTGATCGCGCGCAGCGGTGCGCGCAGGTCGTGCGAGACCGAATAGGCGAACGATTCAAGTTCGCGGTTCAGCTGGGATAACTCGGCGGTGCGCTCCGCCACGCGCCGCTCCAGGGTGTCGGTGAGGGCCTTGAGGGCGGACTCGGTCGCGCGGGCGGCCGATACGTCGGCGATGACGAGCAGCACGCCGCTGCCGCCGGCAAGCGTGACCGGCAGGGCGGTGATGCGCAGCCAGGCGCTCGAGCCGTCGCTGCGCTCGGCGCGCGCGATCAGGTCGCGCACGCCCTCACCGGTGCGCCGCGCGCGGCTGATGGGGCGGTCTTGCGGCGCGATCGGGGCACCGTGCTCGTCGAACAGGCTCAACACGCCGGCGGCCGGGCCGTCGGACATCAGGCGGGCAAAATCCGCGCCGTAGATCGCCTTGGCCGCCGGGTTGACCGTCAGCAACTCGTTGTCGGCGCCGATGAGCATGACGGCCTCGCCGAGCGCATCGACCACGGTCCGGTAACGCAGTTCACCCATGCGCAGCGCCTGCAAGGTCTCGCGTTCGTGCGTGACGTCCGCGAAAGTCACCAAGGCGCCATGCCGCGCGCCCGTCTGCCCTGGCAAGGGCGCCGCACTGACCTGCAGCCAGACGAGCGTCCCGTCCGGCCTGCGGATGCCGACGACTTCGCCTTCCACCGCCGTGCCTGAATCGAGCACCCGCCAGAGGGGCCGTGCAGCCGCCTCCATGGGGCTGCCGTCCTCATGGACGGTCCGCCAGGCCGGGTCCATCGGGCGGCGCGCGAACATCTGCTCGCGCGTCAGGCCCAATAGCGCGAGCGCTCGCGCGTTGCATGCGACGATGGCGCCGTCCGCGTCATGCTGGATCAGGCCGGCGCTCATGTGATCGATCACGGACCGGTAGCGCGCCTCGCTCTCGCGCAGGGCGCCCTCGGCGGCCCGCCGCTGGGAGATGTCATGGGTCTGGGAAATGAAGTAGGCGGCGTTGCCTGCCGCATCCCTGGCCAGGGCGGAATACAACTCGATCCAGACCAGGCTGCCGTCCTTGCGGGCATAACGCTTTTCGACGGTGAAGCGGTCGCCTTTTCCCTCGATGGCGTTTCTCATCAGGTCGAGGCTGAGATGCCGGTCCTCTGCCGGGGTGAGGTCCTGGCCGTGCATGGCGAGGAGCTCTTCTTGCGAGTATCCCGTGATGGCGCACAGGGCGTGATTGACGCGCAGGAAGCGGCCGTCCAGCGCTACCTCCGAGATTCCCATGTTGGCAAGCTCGAACATGGCGTTCGCGCGTTGCAGCAGGTCGGGCATCCGCGCCGCATCGCCCGCCCGGCCGGCCAGGCGGGCGCCGTGCCGGCGCAATGCCCAGTACAGCGTGGCCGAGGCGCAGCCCACAAAGGCCAGTGCCGCCGCCCAGAGCAAAGCCAGCTTCGCGTTGCCGGCGACCAACGGCGCGCTGCCGGTCGCAGACGCTAGCAGCGCCAACAGCAATACGCCCGTGATGGCGAATCCGATGGAAACGCCTGCCGCGGCCTTGTTCCCGATGTCTGTCGCGCGCTGATGGGTAGTGGGATGCATGCAGGAAAAAGGCGGTGGAGCGAAAGTTTCAGCATGCCGTGCATGACCTTGCGACTGCGTAGGATAATCCAGTTTTCCCCACGCCGCGCCTTGCCATGCTGATCACGCAGTCCGTGCTATCCGCGCTGACCCTTGAGGCGGACGCCAGCCCGCGACGTCGCAAGAACCGCAATTTCCATGCCTCCAGCGACGCGCCTGCTCACCGCTTGCTCAATGCGCTCGAGCCTGACTCTTACGTCAGACCCCATTGCCACAAGGACGCAAGCAAGGACGAAACCATCATTGCCCTGCGAGGGCGGTTCGGCGTCGTCTTCTTCGACGCCGCCGGCGCGGTCATCGAGCATGCCGTAATCGCCCCCGCCGGGGAGTGTGTAGGCGTGGATATCGAACACGGCTCGTTTCATTCCATCGTCGCACTTGAGGGCGGGTCGGTGTTCTTCGAGTGCAAGGCGGGCCCTTATGCGGCCCTCTCGCCCGATGAACTGGCGCCGTGGGCCCCGGCCGAGGGCGACGGTGCCGTGCCTGCTTATCTCGCGAAACTGCGCGCCTTGTTTGCCTGAAGGCCCGGGGGCGAGCGCGCCCGTTCGTCTTATTCGCTCCGGCCCGGCGACCGGGCAAGCAGGCGCGCCGCCCGCGCCAGCGCCGCCGCGAGGTCGGGCAAGAGGTTTTCGGGTCCCAGGTCTGCGACGAACCCGGCGCGTTGCATCAGGGAGCGCGCCTGGTCGTTGATGTCGCACAGGAGAAGGTCGCAGCCGCGCCTCGCCAGGCGCCTGCGGAGCGTCTCCAGTGTTTCGAGGCCGGTGGTGTCGACGTTGATCACGTGATGCAGGTCCAGCACCACCACTCTGGTGCGCGCGCCCTCGCTTTCCATGTCGAACAGGGCTTCGAGTTTGCCGACCGCGCCGAAAAACAGCGATCCGTGGAGCCTGTAGCCGCAGACCTGCGCGGGCATCGCCGCACCGGCCGGCAGGGATTGCGTGTGTATCGCCTCGACGCGGGTGAGGCTGGATATGCGATAGATGAAGAACAGGCAGGCGAGCGCCAGCCCGACTTCGACCGCAACGGTCAGATCCACCATGACGGTAAGCAGGAAGGTCGACAGCATGGTGGCCCGGTAGGGCACCGAAAACCGCTTGAGGCGCGCAAACTCGCTCCATTCGCCCATGTTGTACGCGACGAAAAGAAGGATGGCCGCGAGCGCCGCGAGGGGCACATGTCTGGCGACCGGCGCCGCCACCAGGACGATGGCCAGCAGCACCAGCGCGTGGATGATGCCCGCCATCGGCGACCGGGCGCCCGAGCGCACGTTGGTGGTGGTGCGCGCGATCGTGCCGGTGGCGGGGATGCAGCCGAAAAACGGCCCGATGACATTGGCCACGCCCTGTGCCATCAGTTCCTGGTTCGGGTCATGCCTGTCATCGATCATTGCGTCGGCAACCCTGGCGCAGAGCAGCGATTCGATCGCACCCAGCAGCGCGATGGTCAAGGTCGGGGCGAGCAGGTTGCGTACGCTTTCCCAGCTGAAAGCAGGCAGGGCGAAGCCAGGAAGCGTCTGCGGAATGCCGCCGAACCTGGAGCCGATGGTGTCGATCGGCAAATGCAGGGCGGCAGTGGCAAGCGTGGCCAGCGCGAGGGCTACGATGGTGCCTGGCAGGCGCGTGAGCGCGCGCAGCCGCCCCGGCAGGCGCCCGGTCAGGCGCGGCCAGGCCAGGATGACGCCCAGAGAAGCCAGTCCCAGCCCTACGGTGACGGGGTCGACAGTGTGTGTGTGCGTCCCCAGGGTACGGATGAGGGCAAAGAATTCAGCGGGCATCGCGCCCTCGATGCGCAGCCCCAGGAAGTCCTTGATCTGCGACAGCGCGATGAGCACCGCGATGCCGCTGGTGAAGCCGATGATGATCGACACCGGGATGAAGCGGATCAACGACCCTAGGCGCATCCATCCCATGATGCAAAGCAGGACGCCCGCCAGGATGGTCGAGAGCAGCAGGTTGGCCAGGCCGTACTCGGCGATGATGCCGTAGACGATGACGATGAAGGCGCCCGCGGGGCCGCCGATCTGAACGCGGGATCCGCCCAGCGCGGAGATGAGGAAGCCGGCGATGA
>CANGUJ010000091.1 GCA_947456845.1 Burkholderiales bacterium
CCCCGCTGCTGTTGAAGGCGGCACTCCCGATACCTTCCAGGGCCACCTTGCCTTCAAGGTCGATCATCTGCGCGGCCACCGCCAGCGTGCCGCCACCGGCAGTCGCCGGGCTCGCGTCGAGCGCGTTGCGACCGGTACTGCCGATGCTTACATAGGGTGCGCTGATGTCGAGACGGGCGGCGCCCGCCACCGCGACAGCAGGCGTATCGAGCGTCACGCTGCGCTGTGCGGACAGCGCGACCGGCGCGGTCGCGCCAATGCTGTTTTCCCCTGCCAGGGCCAGTTCCGAAAAGCCCGCCGCGGCAAGCCGGTCGTTGCGCAGTTTCGCCACGCCGCCGTGCACCGCACGGTCGATCGCGGCACCTGGCAAGAGGCCGGCCGGCACCGCGTCGCCCGCCGGTGACAGCTCGATGCCCAGGCGGTTGCCGGGCACCCGCTGCGCATTGGTGACCGCGCCGTCGGTTTGCGCCTGCCGCAGGCCGGCGATGGACACGTCAAGTCGTCCGCCGGCGCTGGTGGGCGTGCCACCGGCGGCATTCACGGCGGCGTCGAACATCAACCCGTCGAGCGCGTTGATGGCGAGGGTACCGCCCTTGCTGCCCACGGCAGTAGGCACCGGCGCACTGCCGGCGCCGATGGTTTGCGGCACCAGGTCCAGGGTGGCGACCGCGCCGCGCAGGTCGAAATTCGCGCCCGCGTTGGCCACCACGAAGCCCGAGATGTCCTTGTCGCTCACCGCATTGAGGGTGATGCTGCCACCGTCCTGCACCTCGCCGCGGACCAATCCGTTGCCCGGTGTCGCGGCGGGCTTGAACACCCCGGCCACCGAAACGCTGCTGGCGGCGCCAAACCACAGGCTGCGACCGGCGTCGAAAGGCAGCGAACTGTCGTCCGCCTGCAGCGCAATATTGACCTTGCCGGCCGGCGCGCTGATGCGCCCTTCGATGGTGACCTGGCGTCCGCCCGCGAGGGTAACGCTGGCGCCGCTGTCGGCGAGAATCGCCGCACCGGTTTCGAGCGCGACCCGACCGTTGGCCGAACCGGTGGCACCGAGTTTGAGATTGACTGGCGCGCGCGTCGCCTCGGGCAGGCTGGCCAGCCGCGTGAACCCGGCCAGGTCGCTGCCGGTCACCTTGCTGGTATAGGCCCCGTCGAGCATCAGGCTTTGCGTGCGCGGCGTCAGCACCGTACCGGCGGTGATGGCAAGGCCGTCGATACCGACCAGTGTCAGATCGCTGAAACCGCCCGCACCGAACAGGCCGCTCCCGAGCCCCAGTTCGTCAGCACCGGCGCTAGCGCCGATACGCAGCTTGGGCGCCACCACGGTGAGGCTGCCCCCCTTGCCAAAGCCGGCACCGCGCAGGCTGCCGTCGAGCCGCACCTGGCCTGTCGGTGCGAGCAAGCTGCCGGGTGCGACGATGCCCAGTGCACGCTCGTCGGCAGCACGCGCGGCGTTGCTCAGCAAAGCGATCGAGCCGGCACTGCCGGCGGAAACCCGGTTGTCGCTGCCCAGGCGCGCGCCCGCCGACACATCAACCGCGGAAGCGGTTTGCAGGATGATGCCCTGCTCGCTTTTGAAGCTCACCTTGCCGCCACCGGTCACCACCGGCGCGGTCTGCGCGACACCCCCGGTGACCAGCACGGCATCGTTGATCCAGCCACCGGCCACGTCGACAGACCCGCCGAGGCGGATGTCGGCACCGGTCTGGCCGTTGGGGCCCCCGGTGCTCTTGGTGGTGAGGTCCACCGTGCCGCCCCGTATGGCGACGCTGCCCTGCAGGTCGATCGCGGCAGCACCGGCCTTGAGCGCTCCGCCCGGACTGAGGGTCAGGCCGGCAGCGGCGTCCTGGCGGATGCCGCCGTTCGAATAGAGACCGAGGCTGGAGAATCCGCCAGCGCGCAGCATGGCCGTATCGAGCACGGTTTCACCGATCGCGCCACCGCCTGCTGTCGCCGCCGCAGTCGCCGGCGCGGCCCAGAAGCCGGCATCGAGCGCCACCCCGGAGGCGGCCAGGCGCAGGTCCGCGCCCGCCAGGTCGGGCAGCGCCTGCGACAGCCGGCTGCCATCGCCGACGTTCAGGCTGCCCCCGACGGGTCGTGTGGCGGCATCGCGCTGCAGCGGGCCCGACACCACGTCCCCCTTCAAGGTCGAGTTGCTCGAGAGGGTGCGCGCGGCCATGGCAATACTGCCCGCCCGGGCGCCTTCGACGTAGCCGCGCTCGAACGTGCCGAGCGGCGATGCACCGAAAGTTTCAGTCACGCCGAAACGGTTGGATGTCTGGGTAAACGTACCGGCGACGCCGTCGTAGACCAGGTCCTTGGCGGCGCTGTTGATACCGTAGAGCCGCCCTTGCGAGGTCAGCGTGGTGGTGGTGATGTTGCCGTCGGCATAGCGGATCGACCCGCCGGATACGTCCAGCGTGGCGCCCGCGGCGAGCGCCGCAAGCCCCTCGGACACCAGGGTGATGCTGCCGCCGCTGGAAAGCTTCTCCGCCGCACCGCGCAGGATGCCTTCGTTCCTGTACTTGGTCGTGTCGCCTAAGATGGGCACGGGCTTGCGTGCATCGAAGGAAACGCGCTTGCGGTACAGGACACCGTTGCGCTGCAGGGGCGCGTCGGCGAAGTCACTGGCACCGAGGATCTCGGTGGTGATGACATTGCGCTCCATGGCAACCCCTACATCGCGCAACCCTGCCGAGCTGATGAGGGCACCGTCCTCCACGATCAGGCGCGCGGCGTTGGCCGCAATACCCTCGAGCGAGGTGCCGGTGGCGCCGCCGGGGTTGGCGCGCGCCTGCACCGTGATGTTGCCGCCGGGTGCGCTCACTGTCGCACCGCCTTTCAGGTGTACCAGCGCGCCAGACAGGTCGACCACCGAGCGGTTGAAGGTCTGGCTGTCCTTGATGGTGGCGGCATCGCTGTCGGCCGTGACCTCGGTCACGCTGCCCGCACCGAGCACCAGTTCACCGCCGCGCCCGGCGCGCTTCGGCGGCGGCACGCCGTCGGTGGTGGTGGGCGGGTCGACCGAATCACGCGCGCGCAGGTAGATCGAGCCGTTCGCGGTGACGCTGGTGGTGGCCGACACGCGCCCGCTCTGGTTGACGAAGTAGCCGACGATCGAGGTATTGCCGCGCGGCGTTTCGATGACGCCGGCGTTGGTGGCGGTGCCGCGCGCAGGGTCGCCGGCGGCGCCGACTTCGATGAGCAGCCCGCGCAGGTTGGCATCCTCGGGGGCGGCAAGATAGATCTGCGGCCCGGCGGCCAGCACGGTCTGGCCGTCCGGCGTTGAAATGCTGCCGCGATTTTCCACCTGGCGCGCGGCCAGCAGCATCACCCGGCCGCCCGAGGGCGTGCGCAGGTTGGCACCGCCCTCCACGACCACGCTGGAACGGCTGATGTCGGCGCCGGAAAAGCTGAAGGCGGGGTCGCGGTTGGTAAGCGACGGCAGGCCCTTGAGGAACTCGTTGTCGCTCATGCCCAGCGCCGCGGCCACCAGGGCGCCGGTGTTGACCTGCGCCGTGCCATCGAACAGGATGCCGTTCTGGTTCAGCAGGTACACCTGGCCGTTAGAGCTCAGGCGCCCCTGGATGACGCTCGGATTGGCCGCGGGGTCCCACACCCGGTTGAGCGCGCGCCCGGCGCTGCCGGTCTGCATGTTGAAATGAACGCTGCTGCCGTTGGCGACGTTGAAGGTCTGCCAGTTGTAGATGGACGCCCCGACACTCTGATTGATCACCTGGTTCACGCCGGTGGCCGTCGGCGTGTTCACCAGCGTGCTGCCATGGGTGTTCCACACCGTCCCGGCGGGCGCCAGCGGATTGCTGGCCTGGATCGGCACCGGCACCGTACCCGCCGCAAGCGGCGGCGCCGCCGGCGCGATGCCGGAGCCGACGCCGGCGAACACGCCTGCCAGGAGGCGCACCAGCAGCAGCACCCGCGGCGAAGGCGTGGCTGGCCCGGCACGGCGTGCGGATGCGGCGGAGGGCTGGCGTCTGGTCATGATGGGTGGGCCGGTGGTTGCGTTGACGAACGTCAGAACTCGTAGGCGATGCGCAGGTGCGCGCGTGGGCTACGGGAGTTGCCACGCGCGCCGTCGCGCAGCGGCCAGGCGATGTCAAGGCCGGCGTTGAATCCGCCCCACGCCTTCAGGCGCAAGCCGAAGCCGGCCGAGGCGAGGTGGAACTTGAATGCCTGGCCGGCGGTGGGCCGCAGGATGCCGAGCGCGGCGCCGTCGATGAAGGCCGAGAGGACCGCGTCGCTGACCCCGCCGGACTTCGCGTCGGCCAGATTGGGCGTGCGCAATTCCAGCGAACCGAGCAGGCCGCGGTCGCCGACCCGCTCGAACTCGGTGTAGCCGCGCACGCTGTCGGCGCCACCGGCACCGAACTGCTCGTTGCTGATCAGCGGTTGGCTGGCATGCTGGCCCGACATTCTCGCGAACAGCACCCAGTTGGCAGGCAAGGGCTGGGTGCGGCTCACGTCCGCGCGCAGGTAAAAATAGCTCGCGTCGGCGCCGAAGCGCTTGCAAGCGAAAGCGCTGATGCGCTGCCCGGAGCATTCAATGTCTTCGTCGCCGACACGGCGGAAATGGAAGTTCGAGGTGAGGCTGAACTGGGTGATCCCGCCGCCGCCGGCGTGCCGGCCGCCATAGGCCGCGCTGAACGGCACATAGCGGATCGGCGTCACGGTGCTGTCGGCGCCGAACAGGATGCTCTCGCGGAAATCCTTGCTGTCCACCCCGAGGGTGAGGTTGTGGGTATAGGCGCCGCGTGGCGGCAGCGGCATGATGTAGCGCGCCCCGAAAATGCTGCCGCGGCCAAGGATGTTGGTCGTGCCCACCGAGGTGATGTTGCTGTCGGACTTCACGCCGTAGAGCGCGAGCACCGCGTTGGCCGAACCGACCGGCATGACGTAGGTGCCGGAGAACACCTTGACCTGCGAAGGCTCCATCGGCGAGGTCAGGTAAGTCAGCGAGGCGCTATGGTCGCGCTGCCAGAGGTTGGCGTAGCGCAACGTGGCAGACAGGCGCGGCCGCGAGGTGTCGAAACTGTAGCGGTTGTTGAGTTCGAGGGCCCCGTGCAGCGGCAGACGGTCGTCGACCTTGAGCTCCGCCTCGACCGTGCCGGGGGTGGTGCCGGCACGCAGCACCGGTGTGACCTGGCGGTCCTCGGTCCGGTTGAGCTGGGCGAGCTGGGCCTGCACTTCCGGGAAGTACGGCACCTCGCCCTCGGCGAACGCGGGCACCTTTTCCTTGAGCATGCCTTGCGAGTAGTAGCGCGAGCCCACCACGCGGAAGCGACCCACCCGCCCCTCGGTGACCCGCAGGACCACCACGCCGCCCTCGATCTTCTGCTCGGGGATGTCGACGAACACCGACAGGAAGCCGGCGTCCTGGTAGGCCTTTTCCAGTGCCCCCCTGGCGGACTCGACATCCTTGACGGACCGGCCTTCGCCGAGAAACCGGTAGACCGCCTTTTCGATCGCCGGCACCGGCAGCACCGAGTTTCCCTCGATCTCGAACTCCAGAATGTCGAAGCGCTCGACGGCCGGGCCCTGCGCCTGGGCCTGCGCCGCTGCGCCATCGAAGAGCCACACGGACATGAGCATCGAGACCAGGAGTGAACGTAGAAAACCGCGACAGGACATCTTTGAAAGTATCGACTGGCAGGATGACAAGGGTGTTGGGCCGCCATGAGCCGAACGGCTCATGGACATGCGCAAGCACCTGATTGCACAAAAGAAAAACCCCGCCTCGCGGCGGGGTTCATGCGCCAAGCGCGCAAACGCCGGGGCTTACTTCACCCAGAGCGGCTTGGAGCAGGAGTTGCCGCCGCGGGTCATGCGCGAGACGAACTTCTTGTTGGCCAGGCCTTCCGGCGTGACGGCCGAATCATTGAAGATGTAGCCTTCGGCGTCGTTGGGCAGGGCGGTGATGCCTTCCTTGGTATTGGCGTTGGTCAGCGATTCCAGAACCAACGGCGCGCCAGAACGCACGCGGAAGGTCGACAGGAAGTCCTTCAGGTTGGCAGCCGTCACCCCGGCCGGGAGCGCGTACTGCGCGGTGCGATGGTTGTCGATGTACGACGTGTTCCACTGCATGGTCTGCTCGTACACGTAGTCGTACCTGCCCAGCTTGGCGTTGTCACGCGACGGGATCACGCCGTCGATGGCCACATGCTTCCAGCCGCCGGTTCCGGGCGCATTTTCCTTGGATACCAGGCCGATCGCGTATTCACCGGCAGCATTGCGCGCGTTCAGGAACGAGATCACGTTGCTGGTGCCGCTGCCTTCATTGACGACAATGTTGCCCGGGGTCGTGTAGGACGCGTCGGCAGGCACCAGGTTGGCGGTCGGCGCGCAGCCATAGTCCAGGAAGTAGGCATTGGCGGCGGTCTGGGTGCCCGAACCGTTGACGCGGCGGCCGATGTTGACAGCGCCGGTCACCGCGCTGCCTGCCGGCAGGGTGCCGGGGGTGAACAGCACCTGCCAGCCGAGGCCGGAGGCCGGGTCGGTCAGGACGCCGCCCAGCAGGGACGACAGCGCGGTACGCGAGATCGACGGCACCGCCACGCCCTGGGCGGCGGCGAGGTCGTCATACAGCTTGTTGGTGACGGCGATGCCGAACACCACCTGGAACTGGCTGCCGACATCCAGGTTGGCGAGTTCGAACTCTTCCAGCGTGGTCGAAGCGAAGTCGGCGGGCGTGTTGAGCGGGAAGGCGAACATGGCCGGCTCGACATCGGAGACGCCGAAATCGGACCAGCGGTTGCCCAGCGCCGCCGAGTTGCAGGTGTAGTTGGGTGAGGTGCCGGTGCAAACAGACGGGTCGACGATCTGGGGACGCTGCGCCGGGGTGCTGGCAGTGAAGGCGCCGCCGCTGTCGACCAGCTTGGCGATCGGGTAGACGCCGTTGCCGGAGCCCCCGTCGGCGTTGTACGACAGGAAAACGTTTCTGCCGGCCAGTTGCGAGACGCCGGCCTTGACCGTGCAGGAGACGCCCCGCAGGTTGCCGCTAAAGCTGTAGTTGTCCTGCGTGCCGGCCTCGCACAGTGTGCCGAACAGACCGGTGATGGTGTTGATCTGCGCCGAGGCGCCGGAGCCGTAAATCTTGACGGTGTTGGCCGCAGCGGACGTAGCGGGGTTGAGCGCATGGGCCTGCGAGGCACCGAGGGCGAGCAAGCAGGCGCTGGTCAGAACTTTGATCTTCATGTGAACCTCGAATCAAGGACGAGTTTGGATAGCGGAGCCGGGAACCCGGCTCCGAGGGGTGGGGCACAAGCGTGATGCGTGCGGACCGCTAGGCGCGGCGCCGGCGGGCGATGCCGCCGATGATGGCCATGCCGGCCAGCATCAGCGCCCACGACTCCGGCTCGGGCACCGGCGCGGCATAGGTGAGCTGATAATCGCCACCCTGCGCCTGGGCGAAGGTCCAGGTGGCCGGCCCGACGCTGTTGAGATAGGCTTCGCCGCCCGGCCTGGTGGTACCCGCGCCCGAACTGTTACGGGTGATGAAGTAGAAACCGAGCGAACTACCCAGCGCGCCGGTCATGTTGCCGGTGACACCGTTCCAGGTCGGCGTCATGGTACCGGCCTTGCCGAAATTGATCGCCAGGTCGTCGGTGGTTACGCTCGAGCCGTTCGCCGACACAGGCGTCGCACTGTTGTGGCTGCCGCGATTCTGGTTGTCGGACAGATACTTGATGGCCGCCGCAGGCAGGTTGGCGCTGATGTTGTTGTTGGTGAGGTTGGAGAACGGATTGGCGGCGCCGGTAGCCATGAAGCGCTGGCCGTTAGGGTTGGTGCCGCCGGTGGTGTCGGCGGCCGCGACCATGAAGCGCAGCGCAGGCGACCCGTCCGTCAGGGCGAGAAACGAGGTCCAGTTGCTGTCCGCCGTCAGGCTGAACTGGAGGTTGTATCCCGGCGCTGTGACACCGCTACCCGGCAGAAAATTCTGCAGTTCGATGCCCAGATCCTTCATGAACGACGCCTTCGATTCGGTATCGTAGATGACCGCGAAGACTTCGCTGCCGTTGCCGCCGGCATCGCCCGGCAGCCGGATGGCCGCCGACGCGGAACCCGCGACCAGCGCCATGCCGACGCCTGCCGCAAGTGCCTTGAGATTGGATTTCATTGTGTACTCCTGCAAAGTTGCCGGCCAAGCCGGTGGAAGATGCCCGTGCTGCGATTTGCGTGATCCACCTGACAACCTTTCCTACCGCCGGCCAGTTGCTGCACGGTGCGGGAACGGCATCGGGAGGAGTGTGGCGCGTTGAATTGCCGCCGCACTGATCCGATAAAGAGCGAGGGTTCGCGCGGCCTGATCCTGCGACTGCACCACCCGTTTTCGTGTACAGGCAGGACTTTATTGAGCGCGTGTTAAACCGTGTTGAATCGCAGGGACGGTATTGCGTAGTCCGTTCGTCTCATGCGTGGTCCGAAAGTCGCCGCGTTACCGCGCAACCCGGCATGTCGGCCATGGATTCGCAACCCTGCGCGGTTGCGGGATGATCCGAACGGATCATGCGCGCCGCGTCAGGCGCGGTTGTGTGTCATCCGGAATATGGGCCTCAGGCGCCCGCCGAAGAATTGGCAAGCAACCCGGCACTGATGGCGATGGACACGGCTTGTGCGCGGTTGGAGGCGCCGAGCTTGCGCAGGATCTTCTGCACATGGTTCTTCACCGTCAGCGGGCTGATGCCGAGCTCGTTGCCGATCGCCTGGTTGCTCTTGCCCTCGCGCACCCAGCCAAGGATCTCGATCTCGCGGTGGGTGATGATCGCTTCCGCCGGCGGACTCTCGGGACGCGGCGCCTCGCGGGTGCGCTCCGCCGCCAGGATGCGCTGGTAGGTGGCATGCAGGTAGGGCAGCAACAGCTCGACGATGAAGCTGTGGCGCACGGTGAGCGGCTTGTCGTCGCGCTTGATGTGGGCAGGCACCATCTGCGCCCCCGCCTGGACAAAGCAGAAGAAGGTTTCAATGCCCAGCAGGTCGTGCGGCGAAGGCATGCCGTGGGCGACAAAGTCGCTCATGCCCGCCTGCTGGAGCGCCGCCTCGAGCGCGGCGTCGCGCGGGCGGCCACCATGCGCCTCACCCGTGCAGGGCGTGCGCTCGGCGTTGTTCCAGCAGTCGATCACCCGTGTCATCAGGCCGGTGGCGGGTTCATAGAGGTGATCCATCGCCTCGCGCGGCACCGGAAACATCGGAAAGCAGTCGAAGTTCAGGCCGCGACGCAGCGGCTCCTGGTGCGCGCAGACCAGCAGGTCGTGCGGCACCATGGCGTTGAGCCGGCTTTGCGCCCAGATGTAGAACTGGTAGCGACGCCGGATGGTCAGCGAAGACTGGATCGTGAAAAGCAGCTGCTCGCTCTCACCCTGGGTGAGCGCGGTCAGGCCGTCGAACTCGCCGGCCACCTGCATCACCGCGGTGTCCCCCGAACGCGCAAACCGGACGGGTTCATCGCAAGTCCCCGGGCAGTTCGACGGTCAGCCGGCCGAGACGCGCGCCGGCGGCGTGGAGCGTACGCGCGATCGCCTCTTCGTTGTAGAACACCGCCCAGTACAGGGGCGTGCGGCCCTCGTCGTCTTGGGTGTTCAGGCGCGCGCCGCGCTTGACAATCGCCGCGACGATCTCGGCCTGGCCTTCATTGATGGCCCACATCAGGCCGCTGATGCCCTTGGCCGGGAACAGGCGCCGCATGCCGGTGCGCAGGGGCGCGACCTCGAGGTCGGCGTTCGCACCGGCGGCCAGCAATTCGCGGGCCGCGGCAATGCGGCCGAAGCGGATCGCCGTGACCAGCGGTGTCTGGCCGACCGCGTCCGGCATGTCCGGGTCGGCGCCATTGCGCAGCAGCAGCCGCGCCAGCCAGCGATTCTCGTTGAGGACGGTGGCCATCAGCGGGGTCTGGCCGGCGGCGTCGCGCACGTTGGGATCCGCCCCTTGCGAAAGCAGGTATCGGGCGATCTCGAAATGGCCGTCGCGCACGGCGGCGGCCAGGCCGGTCTCGCCTTCGAGGGTGCGTGCGGCGGGCCTGCCCGAGACGGTCACCGCGCGCCGGACCCGTTCGAGGTCGCCGGTCCGCACCGCGGCAATGATGCGCTGCGCGGCGGCTTCGCCTTCCGGCGAGAAACTGTTGCCACTGGCGGCCACCGGGTCGAAATCGACCCACGCCGGCTTCGCACCGGGACGCAGCGTGGTCTCCCCGGGTTTGGCGGCATCAAGCCACCACACCGTGCCGCCCTCGGCATCCTGCGCGGGAGCCGGCGCCGCGGCCGCGAGGCCCGGCGAGGCGAGCAGTACACAGGCGAGGAGGCGGCGCTGGCGCCGGAAAGCGGCTGTTGATGCTGGCATGAATGTCCTTGCTATCGCTCCGGCGCTGCGGAGGACTGGAGTTGCGCCGCATCGGCGGGACCGTCCGAGGCGGGCTGGCTTGTCGGGCGCGGTGGCGACGTCGGGGACAGGTTGCGCGCGGACTGTGCGGGCGATGACGGGGCGGTCGACGCGGGCGCCGCCGGGACTGCGGGCACCGGCACGTCCGGTGCAACGAAACGCCAGTCCGCATAGCGCAACGCGCCGGTGAAGGCCTGGTCGGCTTCGTGAAAGCCACCGCGCATCACCGGCGTGCCGGGCGCGAGGCTGTAGACCCCCAGGATGCGCCCCTGCAGCAGCACCAGCCCCCATTGCGAGCCTCCGGTGAGCGGGTCCGCATACACGCGCCGCAGGTGGCGCCGCGGCGCCGGGCCGCGCCTGTCCTCCAACAGGTCCTCCAGGCGCTGCGGCAGCTCCTTGGCGGCTTGCGGGGTGAACCGGTAATAGTCGGCGATCGCGCGGCGCATTTCCGCACCGATGGCCAGGAGGTCGCGCTCCTTCTCGCGGCGCACGCGCACCTCCCACACCACCCCGCCGGCGGCGAGCGCGACCCCCATGGCGGCCACGAAGAACAGCAGCCAAAGGTAGGCGAAGCCGCGCGCCTGCGCGGGCCTCGGAGGC
>CANGUJ010000092.1 GCA_947456845.1 Burkholderiales bacterium
GCACGCCGCCCGGCTGGCTGGAGTTTCCGGCGAGTTTCTTCCCCGTCATCGCGATCGTCTTCGCCGTGCGCTCATTCGTCGTGGAACCGTTCAAGATTCCCTCGGGGTCCATGATTCCGACGCTTCTGGTGGGTGATTTCATTCTGGTCAACAAGTTCACCTACGGTATCCGCCTGCCGGTCATCAATACCAAGATCATCGACCTAGGCGAGCCCAAGCGCGGCGACGTGATGGTTTTCCGCTACCCGGTCGATCCCTCGTTCGACTACATCAAGCGGGTGGTGGGGGTGCCCGGTGACAAGGTCGCCTATCAGAACAAGCGGTTGACTGTGAACGGGATGGCTCTTGAAACCCGCTCGGAGCCGGATTTCCTGCACAGGGACCGGGCCGCATATTCCAAGCAGTTCTCGGAAACCAGCGGCGGCAAGACCTACCGTACGCTCAATGACGAGGATGCCCCAGCGACCATCTTGTCGGCAGCCCCGTTTCCGCAGCGCGACAATTGCCTCTACAATAATGCCGGCGTCATCTGCACCGTCCCGCCCGGCCATTATTTCATGATGGGCGACAACCGCGACAACAGCCTCGACAGCCGCTTCTGGGGTTTCGTTCCTGAAGCCAACATAGTGGGCCGCGCATTCGGCATCTGGATGAACTGGTCTGGCGGACTCCGCTTCGATCTGTCCAGAATCGGCGGGTTTGAATGACACTCACGGAGGGGGGAACCATGACTCGTGTTTCGGGGCCGACACGCCAGCGCGGCGTAAGCATGCTGGGTATTCTTGTGATTTGTATCGCCGTTGTTCTGCTGGCGGTTGGAGCGCTGAAAGTCATCCCCACCTACATGGAGTTCCGCAGCATCAAGGCCGCCGCCGTTCAGGCACGCGACAGCGGCAAGACCGTGCCCGAGATCCAGAAGGCTTTTGACCGCATCGCCACGGTCAATGACATCGCGACCATTACAGGGAAGGATCTCGAGATAAGCAAGGATGGCTCCAATATCGTGGTGGCGTTCAAGTACGACAAGAAGATTCATATGTTCTACAACGTCTACGTCCTCATCGAGTACGCCGGCTCGAGCGACCAGCCCTGAGGATGCGCCAATCCCCGAAGCGCAGGACGGCCGTGCTCCCCATGACCGGTCGCGAACGCATCGCAACCGTCTCGGCATGCGGTTTTTGCGCCGGAGCGTGCAGTGGAACTGTCTGAACTCGAAAGCAGGCTGGGCCACAAGTTCGTCACGGTCAAACTTCTTGGGCAAGCGCTAACGCACCGAAGTCACAGCGCGCCGCACAATGAGCGCTTGGAGTTTCTCGGCGACAGCATTCTGAACTGCGCAGTGGCTCACTTGCTCTTCGAGCGCTACACCAAGCTCGACGAAGGCGATCTTTCACGGCTGCGTTCCAATCTGGTCAAGCAGCAGACGCTCTACGAAATCGCGCAACGCATTGAACTGGCGCCGCATTTGCGGCTCGGTGAAGGCGAACTCAAAAGCGGCGGGTTTCGCCGCCCGTCCATTCTCGCTGATACGCTCGAAGCCCTCTTCGGCGCCATCTTCCTCGACGGTGGGTTCCAGGCGGCGCGCCTGACCATCGCCAAGCTCTACCATCCCATCCTGGAAAGCGTGGACCCGCAGACGCTCGGCAAGGATGCCAAGACCCTGTTGCAGGAGTATTTGCAGGGCCGCAAAATTGCCCTGCCCACCTACAACGTGGTGGCCACGCGTGGTGCGGCGCACAATCAGGAGTTCGAGGTCGAATGCCTTATTCCGAAGCTTGAGATCCGGGCCACGGGCGCGGGTGCCAGCCGGCGGGCGGCCGAGCAGGCGGCGGCCAAGAAGGCACTGGAACTGGCTCCCAAGGAGGCGCCGAAGAAATCACGCCGGGCTCGCAAGGACCCCGGCAAGCCGCTTCCCGTCCCGCAACGCCTGAACCAGCCCGTCGAGACCGCTGCGACGACGGCCGTGCAGCCCGTTGATCCACGGGTGTCCGGTGACGAAGCTGCCTCGCATGCCGCGGCCGATGGAGCGGACATCAAGTCGTGAGTGCAGCCGCGCCGCCGGATCAGCGCACCGGCTACGTCGCCATCGCCGGAAGGCCCAACGTCGGCAAATCCACCCTTCTCAATCGGCTGGTCGGGGCCAAGGTCAGCATCACTTCCCGCAAGGCGCAAACGACTCGCCATCGCATTCTGGGTGTTCGCACCGATGCGACCGCCCAGTTCGTCTTTCTCGACACGCCGGGCTTTCAGACACGGCATCGCAACGCGCTCAACCGCGCCATGAACAAGAGTGTCACCGACGCGCTTGCATCAGCGGATGTCGTGATTTTCGTGATCGACGGGGCGGGTTGGCGCGCCGAGGATGCAGCGGTATGCGCGCTCTTGCCGCCTCGGTTACCTGTGGTGCTGGCGATCAACAAGGCCGACACCGCAAAAGACCAGGGGCGGCTGATGGCTTTGGCCGCGCGGGCTGCAGCCGAGCGGGACTTCTCTGCAATTGTTCCCGTCTCGGCGCGTACCGGCAAGGGACTCGACGACCTCGTGGCTGCGGTGGCGAAACGGATGCCGACCGCGCAGCGCATGTACGAGGACGACATGCTGACCGACCGGTCCGAGCGCTTCCTCGCCGCGGAACTGATACGCGAAAAGGTGTTTCGCCTGTCCGGAGAGGAAATACCGTACGGCTCGGAGGTCACCATCGAGAAATTCGAAGAAGACGGGAACCTGCGCCGTATACAGGCGACGATTCTGGTGGACCGGCCGGGCCACAAGGCGATTCTTCTAGGGCCCAAGGGTGAGCGGATGAAACGCATCGCCAGCGAGGCCCGCATCGACATGGAAGCCTTGTTCGACGCCAAGGTATTCCTCGAGGTGTGGGTCAAGGTCAAGAGCGGCTGGGCCGACAGCGCGACGACCCTCAAGGGGCTGGGGTACATCTGATGGCTGCCGTGGTCCCGATGACAAAAGGAAAATCCGCCGGTGCCGTGCCGCGCTTTGATGACGCGGCTCCTGAGGCGGCGACCAAGCGCAGCGCGGCTGCGCGGCGGCTCGAGGACCAGCCTGGCTTCGTGCTGCACAGCTACCCGTACAGCGAAAGCAGCCTGATCATCGAAACCTTCACTCGTGCGCACGGGAGGGTGCCATTGCTGGCGAAAGGAGCCAAGCGCCCGGGGTCGCCCCTGAGGGGCGCGTTGCTGCAATTCCAGCAGGTGGGATTTTCGTGGTCGGGCCGGGGCGACTTGCGCAACCTGGTTCGCGCCGAGTGGCTGGGGGGCATACCCGTGCTCTCGGCCAAGGCGCTCTTGTGCGGCTTCTATCTGAACGAGCTGATTCTCAAGCTGCTCGAGCGCGATGATCCCCACGAGCGATTGTTCGACCAGTACGCCTCTGCTATCGCAGAGCTGGCGTCCGGACGGCGCGAAGGGCATGTACTGCGCGCGTTCGAGATGGAACTGCTGCGTGAAATCGGCTATGCAGTCAATCTCGCAATCGATGCCGCCAGCGGCGAGGGCGTGGTCCCGGCGGCACGTTATACCTACGATGTCGAAAGCGGTCTGAGGCGCGTGGCGCCCGGCGAGGTCGCCGAGCGCGAACTCACCGGTGCAGCCGCCCTGGCGATCGACAAGGGGGATTTCTCCAATCCACAGGTGGCCACCCAGGCCAAGCACCTGATGCGCTCCCTCATAGACCATCACCTCAACGGACGCCGCATCGCCACGCGCCAGATCTTCCATTCACTGCAACAAACATGACCGAACCCATCAAGCTGGGCGTGAACATTGACCACGTAGCGACCTTGCGCCAGGTGCGCGGCACGCCTTATCCGGACCCGGTGCTGGCGGCGACGCTCGCCGAGGAAGCCGGGGCGGACCTGATCACCCTGCACCTGCGCGAAGACCGCAGACACATCCAGGACCGCGATGTCTTCGAACTGCGCGGCCTGCTCAAGACACGGATGAACCTGGAGGCGGCGATCACGCGCGAGATGCTGCAGATCGCTGTCAAGGTCCGCCCGCAGGATGTCTGCCTGGTGCCGGAGCGGCGTATGGAGTTGACCACCGAAGGAGGGCTGGATGTCGTCGGCCAGTTCGACCGGGTGCGCGACGCGGTGCGCCTGCTTACGGAAGCGGGAATCCGTGTTTCCCTTTTCATCAGCCATGATCCGCGCCAGATCGAGGCCGCCAGGGCAGCCGGCGCGCCGGTGGTTGAAATCCATACCGGGCATTTCGCGGACGCGAGCGGCGCGGCTGCCGAAACTGAATTGGCGGCGATTCGCCGCGGCGTGGATGTCGCGGTTGGGCTCGGGCTGGTCGCCAATGCGGGGCATGGCCTCAATTTTTCCAACACGGCATCGGTGGCCGCCATCCCGGGCATCAGCGAACTCAACATCGGTCACGCGATCGTCGCTGAGGCCTTGTTTCGGGGCTGGCAGCAAGCCGTTCGCGACATGAAGTCCCTGATGCTGGCGGCGCGGGCCGCCGCTTGACGCGGGGTGCAGGGACGATGCGGGCGCAACCATGATCTCGGGCATCGGCGCCGATATTGTCGCCATCGGCCGCATCCGGCGCGCCCTCGAGCGCCATGGTGATCGCTTTACCCGCAGGATCCTATCCGACGCCGAGCTCGCCGTAGCTGCGGCGCGTCCCGATCCGGCACCGTACGTTGCGAAGCGCTTCGCGGCCAAGGAAGCGTTCTTCAAGGCTTTCGGGCAGCCGTCCGACAGCGCCAATACATGGCATCAACTCGCGGTCGCCAATGCAGCCGATGGCAGTCCTCGGCTGGTGTTCGGCGACTTGCTCGCCCCGCGGCTGGCGGCACTGGGCATAGAACGCTGGCATGTGTCGCTCTCGGACGAGCGCGACCATGCCATTGCATTCGTGGTTCTTGAAAAGGTCAGGCCTTGACACATGCCATGCCCCGCGGCCGCGTCCTCGCCGACCTCGCCGGTGCGTGGCTCGCGCCCGAAGAAAGAGAGCTTCTTCTGCATCCGCAGGTCGGTGGGGTCATACTTTTCAGCCGCAACTTCGAGTCGGCAGCACAACTGGCCGGGCTCGTATCGGTAATTCACGAGTTGCGGTTCCCGCCGCTTCTGGTTGCGGTGGACCACGAAGGGGGCAGGGTGCAGCGCTTCCGCGATGGGTTCACCAGGATTCCGCCAATGCGCGCGCTCGGACGGGAATGGGAACGTGATGAGGAACTGGCCTTGACGGCCAGCCGCGCCTGCGGATATGTGCTGGCCTCCGAGTTGCGCGCGTGCGGCGTGGACTTGAGCTTTGCCCCGGTCCTCGACCTCGATCACGGTCCGAGCGGGGTGATAGGCGACCGCGCGTTTCATCGGCAGCCGGATGCAGTAGCCGCCCTGGCCGCCGCCTTGACGCGCGGCATGCGTGACGGCGGCATGGCTGCTTGCGCCAAGCATTTTCCCGGCCACGGTTATGTTGCCGCGGATTCGCATGTCGATACGCCCGTCGACCCGCGCCCGCTTGCGGAAATCGAGCGCGAAGACATCGTCCCGTTCCGGCGCCTTGCAGCCGCCGGGCTGGAGGCGATCATGCCTGCACATGTCGTCTATCCCGCCGTCGACAGTGCGCCGGCCGGTTTTTCGCGCATCTGGCTGGACTACCTGAGGAAGCGGATCGGCTTTGCGGGACTGATATTCAGCGACGACCTCTCCATGCAGGGCGCAAGGGCTTATGGCGGCGTGATCGAGCGCGGCATGGCCGCCATCGAAGCCGGGTGCGACATGCTGTTGTTGTGCAACGCGCCGGATGACTTGCGCGCCCTCGTCGAGGGGATGGAAAAGGCGCGGTGTACGCCTGTTGATGCAGGCAGGATCAAGGCCCTGAACCGCCCCGCACCCGCCGCCAGCCTTCAGTCGTTGGCCGCGCTGGGTGTCTATCGATCCTTTCTCGACGCGGTCAAGCGCATCGCCTGATGCGCGCTCCGGGGCGGGCGTTCCCCCAGCCTGCCCCAAGTTGAGGGTTAACGATACTGTCGGTATCGACGGTGCAGTCTAGAATCCACTGGGGGGTAGTGTGGAACACCATCGACTTTCGATATACTTTACTTGTAAACAAATTTGGAGAACGCGATGAAGGCTTATCTCAAGTTGGCTGCGGCGACGCTGTTGTGTATGGCTTCGTTTGCGTCTGCCCAAACGCCGATCAAGATCGGTTTCATGGCTGAGTTGTCCGGCCCCCAGGGAGCGCTGGGTCAGGACCAGTACGATGCTTTCATGATGGTGGTTCAGGCCAATGGTGGAAAACTCGGCGGCGTCCCCGTCGAAATCCTCAAGGAAGACAGCCAGCTCAAGCCCGAGGTCGCGGTTCAGATAGTCGACAAGCTCATCGAGCGTGATCGTGTGCCCATTATCACCGGCCTCACGTTCTCGAACGTGCTGATGGCGGTGTTCAAGAAAGTGGTCGACAAGGAAGTGTTCCTGATCGGCTCGAATGCCGGTCCGTCACCAATCGCCGGGGCGCAATGTTCGCCCTACTTCTTTTCGACCTCCTGGCAGAACGATCAGCAGGCGGAGGTCGTGGGCAAGTACGCGAGCGACAAGGGATACAAGCGGATCGTCGCCATGGCTCCGAACTACCAGGCAGGCAAAGACTTCGTGGCCGGCTTCAAGCGCTACTACAAGCCGGCCCTGGCCAACGAGATCTACACCTCGCTCTCGCAGCAGGATTACTCCGCCGAACTGGCGCAGGTGCAGGCCGCCAACCCGGACGCGGTATTCGTTTTCTATCCTGGCGGCCTCGGGGTGAATTTCGTCAAGCAGTACGCGCAGGCCGGTCTGAAGGGCAAGTATCCGCTCCTGAACATATCAACCACCGACGGGATCAACCTGCCCGCCCAGGGAGATGCCGCACTTGGCGCGGTTCTCGGCACGGCCTGGGGCCCGGATTTCAAGAACCCGCAAAACCAGAAGTTCGTCGCGGAGTTCGAGGCCAAGTTCAAGCGGATTCCTTCCCAGTACGCAGCGCAGGCCTATGACTCTGCGCTGCTTCTTGACTCGGCGATTGCCAAGGTCAAGGGCAACGTCGCCGACAAGAAGGCGTTCATGGCGGCGCTCCGTGCGGCCGACTTCAAATCGATCCGCGGCGACTTCAAGTTCAACGTCAACGGGTATCCGATTCAGGACTTGCATGTGTTTGAGGTTGCCAAGGACGATAAGGGCCGCAACAGCCTTAAGACGATTGCCACGCCCCTCAAAGCAGACAAGGACGGCTACTTCGACAAGTGTCCGCTGAAGTAGACGCGAGTCGAAGCAGGGCGGGGGATGGCCACCATCCCCCGCCTTTTTTTGGCTGTCCAAACCTGATCCTGATCCGGCAACTCTTGTGACCTGGGGACTGTTCCTTACGCAGGTGCTCAACGGCCTGCAACTCGGCGTGTTGCTATTCCTGCTTGCCGCCGGCTTGACGCTGGTTTTCGGCATCATGAACTTCGTCAACCTCGCGCACGGTTCGCTCTACATGATGGGCGCGTACTTCGGCGCCGCGGCTTTCGCAGCGACCGGTTCCTTCATCGCCGCCGGCGCCATCGCGGTCGTCGGCACCCTGGTGCTGGGCTTCGCCATAGAGCGGGTAGCGCTCATGCGGCTGTACTCGCGCGACCATCTCGACCAGGTGCTCGCCACGTTCGGGCTCATCCTCGTCTTCAACGAGGTGGTCCGCTACTTGTGGGGCCCGTCCTCGATCTACATGAACGCGCCCGAAGCCTTGTCGGGCCAGGTCACGCTGTTCGGCCTGAACTATCCCTCCTACCGGTTCGCCATCATCGCGGCGGGGCTCACGGTCGCCGCGGGGTTGTACCTTTTGATCAACAAGACCAGGCTCGGCATGCTTATCCGCGCCGGCGCATCCAACGCAGAGATGGTCTCGGCCCTCGGTGTGGACATCAAGTTCCTCAACACCATGGTGTTCGCCATGGGGGCAGGCCTGGCCGGCCTGGCCGGGCTGATGGCGGGGCCGATCCTGTCGGTGCAGCCAGGCATGGGCGAGCCGGTGCTCATCCTCACCCTGGTGGTGATCGTGACCGGCGGCATCGGGTCGATCCGCGGCGCATTCTACGGAGCACTGATCGTGGGGCTGGTCGATACCGTCGGCCGTGCTTTCCTGCCCATCCTGCTGCAGATGACCATCGAGCGTTCCATCGCGCAGGCCGCCGGCCCGGCGATCGCGTCGATGCTGATCTACCTGCTGATGGCTGTGGTGCTGGCGCTGCGCCCGCAGGGACTTTTCCCGGTACGTCATGGTTGATTTCCGCAGTGCGCGATTTTGGATTCCGCTGGTGGTGCTCGCGGGCTTCGCCTTGTTGCCGGTCTACGCCGGCCTGACGGGGCAGAGCTTCTACGTCACGCTTTTCTCGCGTATCCTGATCTACGCGCTCGCCGCTGTCGCGCTCAATTTCGTGCTCGGGTTTGGCGGCCTGGTGAGTTTCGGCCACGCACTGTACATGGGCCTGGGCGCGTATGCGGTCGGGATCCTTTCGTTTCATGGGGTCACCAATGGCTGGGTGCATCTCGGCGCCGCATTGCTCATTGGCGGACTGTTCGCGACCGTGATCGGCGCGGTCGTCGTGCGTACCGGCGGCATGACCTTCATCATGATCACCCTGGCGTTCGCGCAGATGGGATACTTCCTGGCGGTCAGCCTCAAGCAGTACGGCGGCGACGATGGCCTCACCATCGACGCGCGCAGCTTGATGGGGGTAGTCGATTTCGGCAACAACACGGTTCTCTATTACGCCATCCTGGCCACACTGATCGCGGCCCTCTGGCTGTTCAACCGCATCCTCGGCGCCCGGTTCGGATTCGTGCTCAAGGGGACTAAGTCGAATGAGCGGCGTATGCTCGCGCTGGGATTCCCGACGCTTCGCTACAAACTTTCGGCCTATGTGATTTCGGCTATGGTGTGCACCCTGGCGGGATTCTTCCTGGCCAACTTCACTAAGTTCGCCTCGCCTTCCTATATGCAGTGGAGCGTGTCGGGTGAACTGATCGTCATCATCGTGCTGGGCGGCATGGGTACTCTTTTCGGCCCCGTGGTCGGTGCGATCGTGCTGCTCCTGCTCGAAGAAATTCTGCAGGGGTGGAAGCCCGGCATCTATCCACCCTTCGAAGAAATCGTCAACAAGCACTGGCAATTGTTCATCGGGCTGTTCGTGATCCTGGTGGTTCTCTATGCGAAGCGCGGCGTCTACGGCTATTTCGCCGAAGCGAGGAGGGAATGAACGCCATCCTTGAAGTCAAGGGCATGCTCAAGCGCTTCGGCGGCCTGACGGCCACCGATCACGTGAGCTTCGATGTCAAGCACGGAGAAGTGCATGCCATCATCGGTCCGAATGGCGCAGGCAAGACGACCCTGATCTCGCAACTGGCCGGGGAATTGCGCCCGGATGAAGGGGACATCAGCTTTGAGGGACGAAACATTTCGGCCGCCACCGTGCCGCAACGCGCGCTGGGCGGGCTGGGACGCTCGTATCAGATCAGCCAGGTATTTCGCGAGTTCACCGCGCTCGAGAACGTGATGCTCGCCGTCCAGGCGCATGCCGGGCACAGCTTCTCTTTCATCAAGCAGGTGGCGCAGGATGCGGCCCTGCTCGCGCCGGCCATGGAAGCCCTGCGGCAGACCGGGCTTGAACCGCGCGCGCATGCCGTCGTGTCCTCGATGGCGCACGGCGAGCATCGACAGCTCGAGCTTGCCATGACGCTCGCCTGCAAGCCTCGCCTGCTGCTGCTCGACGAGCCGATGGCCGGCATGAGCCAGAAGGAGTCGGAGGAGATGATCGGACTGATCCGCTCCCTCAAGGGACGTTACGGCATCATTCTCGTCGAGCATGACATGGATGCGGTATTCGCGCTGGCCGACCGCATTTCAGTGCTGGTCTATGGCCGCATCATCGTCACCGGGACGCCCGAGGAGATCCGCACCAATCAGGCGGTCAGGGACGCCTATCTGGGTGAAGAGGGGCCGGCATGAGCGACGTGCTCCTCGAGATACGGGACGTCGAAACGTTCTACGGTTCCAGTCAGGCGCTGTTCGGTATGTCCTTCGCGGTGCGGCAAGGGGAGTTCGCGACGCTTATCGGTCGCAACGGCATGGGCAAGACCACCACGGTCAAAAGCATCATGGGACTCCTCAGGCCGCGCGCCGGCCGGCTGACCTTCGGTGGACGCGAGTTGCGCGCCATGCCGGCGTACCGCGTGGCGCAACTCGGCTTCGGACTTGTGCCTGAAGGCAGGCAGGTTTTCCCAAACCTGTCGGTGCGGGAGAACCTGATCGCGACCGCCAACAATCGCGCCCGCACTCCTGATCCGTGGACGCTGGAACGCGTGTACGCCCTTTTCCCGCGACTGCGCGAGCGCGAGCGCAACCTTGGCGCGAATCTGTCGGGCGGCGAGCAGCAGATGCTTGCCATCGGCCGGGCGCTCATGACCAACCCGCGCCTGCTTATCCTAGACGAGGCGACCGAGGGTCTGGCCCCGCTGATTCGCCAGGAAATCTGGGACTGCCTTTCGCGGCTAAAGGCGGCAGGGCAGACCATCATCGTCATCGACAAGAACATCGCGTCCCTGCTTAAACTTGCCGACAATCATCACATTGTCGAAAAAGGAAGGGTGGTCTGGAGCGGTTCATCCGCAAGCCTGCGAGCGCAGCCGGACCTTTTGCACAAGTACGTCGGCGTTTGACGGCGAACGCCGGTCGATTATTCGAAAGACAGCCAAGGGAACAAACAACATGAAACGCAGAAATTTCCTGCAACAAGGCGGCCTGGGCGCCGTGCTCGCGGCCGCTGCCGCCCCTGCGGTTGCGCAGGCCTTGCCGGAGGTACGCTGGCGTCTCGCGTCGAGCTATCCGAAAAACCTCGACACGCTCATCGGAGCGGTCGAACTGGTCTCGCGCCGGGTCGCAGAACTGACCGCCAACAAGTTTCAGATCAAGGTGTTCGGGCCCGGCGAAATCGTACCGGCCCTGCA
>CANGUJ010000093.1 GCA_947456845.1 Burkholderiales bacterium
CATTGGCCGGCGCGCTGCCGGATGCCGGCGCGCTCGACGCCGGGCGCATGCTCGAGTCCCAGTTGAAGGCCTACCTGGTCATCCATGCGGAGCCGGCCCTCGACATGGCCGACGGGCGGCTGGCCCGCCGGCGTCTCGCGGCCGCCGACCTGTCGGTGGTGATGACGCCCTTCCGTCATTCCGAACTGGAGGCCGATGTCCTGTTGCCGGTGGCGCCGTTCACCGAGACGGCCGGCACCTTCGTAAACACCGAGGGCCGGGCGCAGTCCTTCACGGGCGTGGTGCGCCCGCTGGGCGAAACCCGTCCGGCCTGGAAGGTTCTGCGCGTTCTCGGCAACCTGCTGGGCCTTGACGGCTTCGAGTACGAGAGCGCCGAGGCGGTCCGGGCCGATGCCCTGCCGGCGGATGTCGGGTTCCGTCTCGGCAACGAAGTCGATGTCGGGATCCTGCCGCCCGCTGCGGCGCCCGGCGCCGGTTTCGAACGCGTGGCCGACGTGCCGATCTATTTCGCGGATCCGCTCGTCCGGCGCGCCGCGTCGTTGCAGCAGACGTCGGACGCGAAGGCGCCGGTCGCGCGCCTCAACCCGGCCGATCTCGCGGCGCTGGGCGTGGCCTCCGGCGGCCAGGTCCGGGTCTCGCACGGGGACGCACAGATGACGATCGCCGCGGTGGCCGATGGCGGGGTTCCGGCGCGCTGCGTGCGCCTGTCCGCGGGTCATCCCCTGACCGTCGACGCGGGGCCGATGGCCGGCATGCTGTCAGTGGAGCGTGCCTGATGGATGCCCTCGCACAAGGCCTGCACGCCTGGGGCACGGCGCATGTCGGCGCCGCCTGGCCGTACCTGTTCACCTTCGTCAAGACGCTGGTGCTGATCGTGGCCATCGTCCTGCCGCTGATGGGGGCGGTGGCCTACACCACCCTGTACGAGCGCAAGTTCATCGGCGCCATGCAGGTGCGCAAGGGCCCGAACGTGGTCACGTTCTTCGGCATCCGGTGGCTGGGCGGGCTGGCGCAGCCGATCGCCGACGGCATCAAGCTTCTGTTCAAGGAAATCATCGTCCCCGCCGGCGCCAACAAGGGGCTTTTCATCCTTGCCCCGATCCTGGTGCTGATGCCCGCGCTGGCGGCCTGGGCGGTCATGCCGTTCGGTCCCGATGTCGTGCTGGCCGACATCAACGCGGGGCTCCTCTACATCATGGCGATCACATCCCTCGAAGTGTACGGCGTGATCCTGGCCGGCTGGGCGTCGAATTCAAAGTATGCGTTCCTGGGCGCCCTGCGCGCGTCGGCGCAGATGGTGTCCTACGAACTGGCCATGGGCTTTTCGCTGCTGATCGTGCTGCTGGTGGCCGGCAGCCTGAACATGACCGACATCGTCGAAGGGCAGCAGCGCGGCATGTTCGCCGACATGGGGCTTAATTTCCTCTCCTGGAACTGGCTGCCGCTGCTGCCGATCTTCGTCATCTACCTGGTGTCAGGCGTGGCCGAGACCAACCGTCACCCCTTCGACGTGGTCGAGGGGGAGTCCGAGATCGTGGCCGGCCATATGGTGGAGTACTCGGGCATGGCATTCGCGCTGTTCTTCCTGGCCGAATATGCCAATATGATCCTGATCTCCGGACTCGCCGCGATCTTCTTCCTCGGCGGCTGGTCGGCGCCGGTCAGTTCCGCCCTGTTCGACTGGATTCCCGGCTGGTGCTGGCTGGGACTCAAGGTGTTCGGCGGCCTCACCTTCTTCATCTGGATCCGCGCCGCATTTCCGCGCTACCGCTACGACCAGATCATGCGCCTGGGATGGAAGGTCTTCATTCCGCTCACCCTGGTCTGGCTCACGCTGATCGGCCTGTGGACTGTGTCGCCCTTCAACATCTGGACCTGATATGTCAGTTGCGACCTCAGTCAAGGAGTTCTTCGCCAGCCTGATGCTGCGCGAATTGTTCAAGGGCATGGCCCTGACCGGGCGCCATTTGTTCGAGCGCAAGATCACGGTGATGTTTCCCGAGGAGAAGACGCCGCAGTCGCCGCGCTTCCGCGGCCTGCACGCCCTGCGGCGCTATCCGAACGGCGAGGAGCGCTGCATCGCCTGCAAGCTGTGCGAAGCGGTCTGCCCGGCCATGGCGATCACCATCGAATCCGACGTGCGCGACGACGGTTCGCGGCGCACCACCCGCTACGACATCGACCTGACCAAGTGCATCTTCTGCGGTTTCTGCGAGGAATCATGCCCGGTCGACTCGATCGTAGAGACGCACATCCTCGAATACCACGGCGAGAAACGCGGCGACCTCTACTACACCAAGGAGATGCTTCTTGCGGTGGGGGATCGTTACGAGAAGGACATCGCGGCCGCGCGCGCCGCCGATGCCGCCTACCGCTAGGACGCTGCCGCAGGCCATGTTCAAAGACATCGTTTTCTACGCGTTCTCCGGCATCCTGGTGCTGGCTGCGCTGGGCGTCATCACGGTGCGCAACCCCGTGCACGCGGCCCTGCTGCTCGTGCTTTCTTTCTTCAGCGCCGCCGGCATCTGGGTGCTGCTCAAGGCGGAGTTCCTCGCCATCTCGCTGGTGCTGGTCTATGTCGGCGCGGTGATGGTGCTGTTCCTTTTCGTGGTCATGATGCTTGACATCAACCTGGACAAGCTGCGCGAAGGCTTCTGGAAGAGTTCGTGGCTGGGCCTCGCGGTAGGCGGGGCGATGCTGCTTGAAATGGCCTTCCTGTTGATGAGCCCGGCGTTCTCTGGCAGCGAACCGGTCAACCCGGTGTCCGGCCAGCCCGGATACAGCAACATCAAGGAACTGGGTCGGCTGATCTACACCGACTACGCCTTCCCGTTCGAGCTGGCGGCGCTGATCCTCCTGGTGGCCATCGTGGCCGCCATCGCGCTGACCCTGCGCGGGCGCAAGGACGCCAAGACCCAGGACCCGGCGGCGCAGGTGCGCGTCAAGGCGCGCGACCGACTCAAGGTCATCCGCATGGATCCGGAACCGCGACCGGGAGCCGCCGACCAAGCCCAAGGGGAGGCCAAATGAGCCAGACCAGCCTGCTTGTACTGGGCTCGATGCTGTTCGCGATTTCCGTCGTGGGGATTTTCCTCAACCGCAAGAACCTCATCATCCTGCTCATGGCCATCGAGTTGATGCTGCTTGCGGTCAACATGAACTTCGTGACCTTCTCGCACTACCTCAACGATCCCGACGGCCAGATCTTCGTGTTCTTCATTCTCACCGTGGCGGCGGCGGAATCCGCCATCGGCCTCGCGATCCTGGTGGTGCTGTTCCGCAATCTCAATTCCATCAGCGTCGACGAACTCGACTCGCTGAAAGGCTAGGACAACAATGAGCCTCAAGGGCCTGTTGCTGCTGATCGCGCTGGCGCCGCTTGCCGGCGCGGTGATCGCCGGCATGTTCGGCACGCGCTTCCTGGGCGCGTTCGTGGGGCGCAGCGCCGCACACAGCGTGACCATCCTGGGCGTGCTGGTCTCCTTCGTCGGGTCGGTGCTGGTCGCGCAGCAGGCCTTCGCTGCCCCGGGGGCCCTGTTCAACGAGGCTTTGTACACCTGGACCGTCGCCGACGGCGTGAAGTTCGACATCGGCTTCCTGATCGACCGGCTCACCGTGACCATGATGCTGGTGGTGACCTTCGTGTCCCTCATGGTCCATGTCTACACCATCGGATACATGGCGGAGGATCCCGGCTACCAGCGCTTCTTCGCCTACATCTCGCTGTTCACCTTCTCGATGCTCATGCTCGTCATGAGCAACAACTTCCTGCAGCTGTTCTTCGGCTGGGAGGCCGTCGGCCTGGTGTCCTACCTGCTGATCGGTTTCTGGTACACGCGCCCGACTGCCATCTACGCCAATCTCAAGGCATTCCTGGTCAATCGCGTCGGCGACTTCGGCTTCCTTCTCGGGATCGGGCTGGTGCTGGCCTACTTCGGCAGCATGAACTACACGGAAGTGTTCGCCCATCCCGACCTGCAGAAGCTGGCGGGAACCACCATCGACATCCTCCCGGGTTCGCCGACGGTGATCACCGCGGCCTGCATCGGGCTGTTCGTCGGCGCCATGGGCAAGAGCGCCCAGTTTCCGCTGCATGTGTGGCTGCCCGACTCGATGGAGGGCCCCACGCCGATCTCGGCGCTGATCCACGCCGCGACCATGGTGACGGCCGGGATATTCATGGTGGCGCGCATGTCGCCGCTGTTCGAGCTGTCCGAGGCCGCCCTGTCGTTCGTCATCGTCATCGGCGCGATCACCGCCCTGTTCATGGGCTTTCTCGGCATCGTGCAGAACGACATCAAGCGTGTGGTGGCCTACTCGACGCTGTCCCAACTCGGTTACATGACCGTCGCGCTGGGCTGCTCTGCCTACTCGGTGGCCATCTTCCACCTGATGACGCACGCCTTCTTCAAGGCGCTGCTTTTCCTCGGCGCCGGATCGGTCATCATGGGCATGCACCACAACCAGGACATGCGCTATATGGGCGGCGCCTGGAAGTACATGAAAGTCACCTGGATCACCTCGCTGATCGGCTCCCTGGCCCTGATCGGCACGCCGTTCTTCTCGGGTTTCTATTCCAAGGACAGCATCATCGAGGCGGTCCGTTTCGCGAGTGTTCCGGGCGCCGGCTTTGCCTACGTGTGCGTACTTGCCGGTGTGTTCGTCACCGCGTTCTACTCCTTCCGCATGTATTTCCTCGTCTTCCACGGCCGCGAGCGCTACGAGGAGATGCCGCATGACGACCATGGGCATGACGAACATCACGGCCTGGGGCACGGCGAAAAGCCGCACGAGTCTCCGTGGGTGGTGGGCGTGCCGCTCATCCTTCTTGCGATCCCCTCGGTGGCGATCGGCTTCCTCACCATCGAACCGATGCTCTTCGGCGACTACTTCAAGGACGTGATCTTCGTCGCCGAGAGCCACAAGGCCATGGCAGGGCTCGCCGAGGTCTTCCGCGAGCATCACGGCGCGGTCGGGATGGCCACCCACGCACTGGCCACCGTGCCGTTCTGGCTCGCCTTGGCCGGTGTGGTGACCGCATGGCTCTTCTACCTCGTCAAGCCGGAGATTCCCGCCGCGATCAAGGCACGGGTCATGCCGGTGTTCAACCTGCTCGACAACAAGTACTACCTCGACCGCTTCAACGAGGCCGTGTTCGCCGGAGGCGCGCGCATGTTCGGGCGCGGGCTCTGGAAGGGCGGCGACGTGGCCATCATCGACGGGCTTGTCAACGGCAGCGCGCGCCTGGTCGGGTTCGTGGCCAGGATCACCCGGTTTTTCCAGACCGGGCATGTTTACCAGTATGCGTTCGTGATGATCGTCGCGGTCTGGTTCGCCGTCACCAAATTCGCATTCCTGGGCATCGGGCTGCGCAAGTAAGCCAATCAACAACAAATCATGCAGTCAACCGTACCGATCCTCAGCCTGTCCATCTGGGTGCCCATCCTCGCCGGGCTGGCGGTGTTCGCCACCGGCGCGGACCGCAATGCCGGCTTGGCGCGCACCTTCGCGCTGATCGGTGCGGTCGCCGCGTTCCTGGTCACCTTGCCGCTGCTGCTGGATTTCAATCCGGCCTCCGCGCAGTTCCAGTTCGTCGAGCGTTTCGACTGGATCGAGCGCTTCCACATCCAGTATTTTCTCGGCGTGGACGGCATTTCGATGCTGTTCATCCCGCTCACCGCCTTCATCACGGTGCTGGTGGTGCTGGCGGGCTGGGAGGTCATCGAAACCCGGGTCGCCCAGTACATGGGCTCGTTCCTGATCCTGTCCGGCCTCATGATCGGGGTGTTCTGCGCGCTCGACGGGGCCCTGTTCTACGTGTTTTTCGAGGCCACGCTGATCCCGATGTTCATCATCATCGGCGTGTGGGGCGGCCAGAACCGGGTCTACGCCGCCTTCAAGTTCTTCCTCTACACGCTGATGGGCTCGCTGTTGACGCTGGTGGCCATCATCTACCTCTACCTGAAGTCGGGCGGAAGCTTCGACATCACGGCCTGGCATTCGCTGCCGCTCACCTTGCCGGCGCAGAAACTGCTGTTCCTGGCCTTCCTCGCCGCATTCGCGGTCAAGGTGCCGATGTGGCCGGTGCACACCTGGCTGCCCGATGCGCACGTCCAGGCACCCACCGGCGGGTCCGTCGTGCTGGCCGCGATCATGCTCAAACTCGGCGCCTACGGGTTCCTGCGCTTCTCCCTGCCGATCGCGCCGGATGCCAGCCGCGACCTGTCCGGTCTGATGATCGCCCTGTCGCTGATCGCCGTGGTGTATATCGGCCTTGTCGCCCTGGTCCAGCAGGACATGAAGAAACTGGTGGCCTACTCCTCGATCGCGCACATGGGGTTCGTGACGCTGGGGTTCTTCATGTTCAAGGACGGGCAGCTGATCGGCATGGCGGTCGAGGGCGGCATCGTGCAGATGGTTTCGCACGGCTTCATTTCCGGCGCCATGTTCCTCTGCATCGGCGTGCTCTACGACCGCATGCACACGCGCGAGATCGGTGATTACGGGGGGGTGGTCAACACGATGCCGAAGTTCGCGGCCTTCGCCGTCCTGTTCGCGATGGCCAACAGCGGATTGCCGGCCACCTCGGGATTCGTCGGCGAGTTCCTCGTCATCCTGGGCGCAGTCAAGTACAACTTCTGGGTCGCGTTCGCCGCGGCGACCACCCTGATCTTCGGCGCAGCCTATTCGCTCTGGATGGTCAAGCGGGTGATCTTTGGCGAGATCGCGAACGACCATGTCCGGCAGCTCACCGACATCAATTCCCGCGAGTTCACCATCCTAGCCCTGCTGGCGGCGGCGGTGATCTACATGGGCGTCAATCCCAAGCCTTTCACCGACGTCATGCATGCGTCGGTGGCGCAATTGGCCAAGCACGTCGCCAAGACCAAGATGTAAGGGGCCAAGACGTGCAGACCACCTTCAACATGACCAGCTTCATCCCCGCCTACCCCGAAATCATCATCGGCATCACCATCGGCGTGGTGTTGATGGCGGACCTCTGGGTGGCCAAGCACCGCAAGCACGTTCTGGAATGGATCAGTCTGGCCGGTATCGCCGCCGCCGGCATGCTTTCGCTCGCCCTACTCGTCGATGGTACCCGGGCGTACGCGTTCTCGAACATGTTCATCGCCGACCCTCTGGCCAACCTTCTCAAGCTTGGCGCCTACATCGCGGTGGCCACCTCGTTCATCTATTCGCGTCGCTACATGGCCGAACGCGGACTCCTTACCGGCGAGTACTACATTCTGGCCATGTTCGCTCTGCTCGGCATGATGGTGATGATCTCCTCGAACCACTTCATCATGCTGTACCTGGGGCTTGAAATGCTCTCGCTGTCGCTCTACGCGATGGTGGCGCTGAATCGCGATTCGGCCGTCTCGACCGAGGCCGCGATCAAGTATTTCGTGCTGGGCGCCCTGGCGTCCGGCCTGCTGCTGTACGGGATATCGATGATCTACGGAGGCACCGGCGGCCACCTCAACCTGGAGCAGGTGGCGCGCGAACTGGCCTCCGGCGAGGCGCGGCGCGGCATGGTGACTTTCGGGCTGGTGTTCGTGGTCGCGGGCCTCGCCTTCAAGCTGGGTGTGGTTCCCTTCCACATGTGGATACCGGACGTCTACCACGGTGCGCCCACCGCCATCACCCTGATGATCGGGGCGGCGCCGAAACTCGCGGGGTTCGCGCTCGCGGTACGCATGCTCGTGGTCGGACTGATCGGCGTCGCTTCCGACTGGCAGGACATGCTGGTCATCCTCGCGGTGCTGTCGATGGCGATCGGCAACCTCGCGGCGATCGCGCAGACAAACATCAAGCGCATGCTCGCCTATTCGACGATTTCCCACATGGGCTTCATGCTGCTGGGCCTGCTCTCGGGCGTGGTCGGCGGCAACAAGCTCAATACCGTCGATGCCTACGGGTCGTCGCTTTTCTACGTCATCGTCTACGTGCTGACGACCCTGGCCTCGTTCGGCACCATTCTCCTGATGACGCGGCGCGGTTTCGAGGCCGAGACGCTGGAGGATTTCAAGGGGCTGTACGCGCGCAGCCCGTGGTTCGCATGGATGATGCTGATCGTCATGTTCTCGCTGGCGGGCATTCCGCCCACGGTCGGCTTCTACGCCAAGCTCTCCGTCCTGCAGGCGGCCGCCGGGGCGAACATGCTCTGGCTTGCCGTCGTGGCCGTGCTGTTTTCGCTGATCGGGGCGTTCTATTACCTGCGTGTGGTCAAGGTCATGTTCTTTGACGCCCCCGTGGACAGTGCGCCGCTTGCCGCCGGCAAGGGCGTGCGGATCCTGTTGTCGGCCAACGGGCTGGCGCTTCTAGCCCTCGGCCTGGTGCCCGGTGGGTTGATGGGCGTCTGCTTGGCGGCCATGCGGGGCTCGCTGTAGGGCCGCGCGCCTGCGGCCATTCCGACCCGGCGGCGCGATGAGCAAACTGGAAGAAAAGACGGTCGCCTCGCAGCAGGTGTATGACGGCGTGCTCCTGAGGGTGCGTTCAGACACCGTCCGCCTGCCGGACGGGAAGCAGGCGGTCCGCGAGTACATCGAGCATCCGGGCGCCGTGATGATCATTCCGTTGCTGCCGGACGGCCGAGTGGTTCTGGAGAGGCAGTTCCGCTATCCGTTGCATCGCGAGTTCATCGAGTTTCCTGCCGGCAAGATCGACCCGGGTGAGGAGCCGCTTGCGACCGCCAGGCGGGAGTTGCGCGAGGAAACCGGCTACGAGGCCGGCGAATGGTCCCATCTGACCACCATCCATCCCATCATTTCCTATTCCACCGAGCGCATCGAGGTCTTCGTGGCGCGCAAACTGGTGCAATCGCAGGCTTCACTCGAGGCCGGCGAGTTCCTCGAGGTTTTCACGGCGAATCCGATCGAGGCGTTGCGCTGGGTGCGGGAAGGACAGGTCACCGACGTGAAAACCATCATCGGGCTTTTCTGGCTGGAGAAGATTCAGCGCGGCGAGTGGAAATAGCTTGCCCTTGACCGTCAGGGAATTACGCATCGGCGTCGCCTGCGCCATCGCGGTGATACTGATCTGGGCGTCGTTCATCATCTTTTCACGGATGGGCGTGCGCGGCCTTATCGACGTATTCGATCTCGCCTTCCTGCGTTTCGCCTTTGGTGCGGTCGCGGTCCTCCCGTTCATTCTTGCCAGGCCCGCAGGGCGGCGCCTCGGCAGCCTTAGCGCTTCACGCCTGGTCGTCCTCGCATGCTTCGGCGCCCTGGGCTTCACCGGGTTCGCATTCGCCGGATTCGCCCGCGCGCCGGCAGCGCATGCCGCTGTGCTGATGCCGGGCACGCTACCTTTCGCGACGGCGCTGGTGGCGCTGTGCGTATTGGGCGAGCGCATCTCCGGCCGCAAGGCGCTCGGCCTCGCAGCCATCCTTGCGGGCGTTGCGCTGATGGCGCTGCAATCCCTGGCCGATGCGGGGGCTCGCACATGGTTGGGCGACATCATGTTCCCGCTGGCCAGCCTGAACTGGGCGATATTTACCGTCCTGATGCGCAAGTGGCGCATCAACGCGATCGATGCAACGCTGCTGGTCCCGTTGACGGCCTTCCTGCTCTACGCGCCGGTGTACTGGATGTTTTCCACGGGCGGCCTGGCGAAGCTATCGTGGGCCACCATCATCGCCACGGGATTCTTCCAGGGGATCATCGCGTTCGTGGTGTCGATGTGGGCCTTCACGCGCGTGGTCGATGTGTTCGGGCCGGTCAGGACGACCATGATGACCGCGGTGGCCCCCGCGCTCGCGGCGCTGGCCGCGGTGCCCCTGCTGGGCGAACCGCTTTCCCTGCTGGTGGTCATGGGTCTCTGCGCGGTCACGGCGGGCATGATCATCGGCGTCGGCGGCCCGCCTGCCGGGCCAGCGGCCGGGCCGCAGTGGCCCGACGCAGGGGCCGCGCCGATACACGCTAAGATGCGTGATATTCCATGATGATCGCGCCACATACAGGTCGCATCCCGTTGCGCCAGCCCCCGGCAGTGCCGCCGCGGCCGGACCCGCAGCATGTCGTTCCGCCCGCATTCCATGTGGTTTGAAGCCTTCGTTGCGGCGCGCTATGTCACCTCGCGCAAGGGCGCGCATGGCACCGCCGGCGGCTTCCTCTCCTTCATCTCCTTCGCCTCCGTGGCGGGCATCGGTGTCGGGGTATGGGCTCTGATCGTGGTGCTGTCGGTCATGAACGGTTTCCAGAAGGAGGTACGGGACCGTATGCTGTCGGTGGTGGCGCACATCGAGGTGTTCGCCGCAGCCGGCGCGCTGCCGTCCTGGGAGCCGCTGCTGGCCCAGGCGAAGTCGCATCCGCGCGTGGTCGCCGGCGCTCCCTATGTGATGGGGCAAGGCATGCTGGCCAACGGGGATGTCGTGCGCGGGGCGGTGGTGCGCGGCATACTGCCGGCGCGCGAAACCCAGGTTGCGTCGCTGTCGATCAAGACCGGGCGCCTCGAGGATCTGGTGCCCGGCGAATTCAGGGTGCTGCTCGGCAACGAACTGGCGCGGGCCCTGGGCGTGTCCGCCGGCGACAAGGTGACATTGATCTCGCCCCAGGGCAACATCACGCCCGCAGGCGTGATTCCGCGCCTGAAGCAGTTCCAGGTGGCCGGGGTCTTCGAATCAGGGCACTTCGAGTACGACTCGGCGCTCGCATTGGTGGCCCTGGAGGACGCACAGAAGCTGTTTCGCGTCGACGGTGTCACGGGCATCCGGCTGAGGGTGGCGGATCTCGATGAAGCGCCCGCCATTGCGCGCGACCTGACCCGAATTCTCGAGGGCGATGTGCTGATCCGTGACTGGGGGCGCATCAACCGCAACTGGTTCGCCGCGGTGCAGGTCGAGAAGCGCATGATGTTCATCATCCTGACGCTGATCGTGGCGGTGGCGGCCTTCAA
>CANGUJ010000094.1 GCA_947456845.1 Burkholderiales bacterium
CCCACGCCGCTGGCGGCGGCCTGGATGAACAGCGAACCCCCTTTGACCAGCTGCCCGTTGGTGACCACCGCGTCGTGCGCAGTGAACATGGCCACCGGCAGGGCCGCGGCCTGCACGAAGGACAGCCCGGCCGGCATGCGCACGGCCAGGCGATGGTGGATGACCACCTGCTCGGCATAGCCGCCGGAGGGCATGCCCATGACACGCTCGCCCACCTGCCAGCCGGTCACGTTCGCGCCCATGCCGATGACCTCGCCGGCGGCCTCCAGCCCGGCAATCGGATGCGGCGGCCGGGTGGCGATGCGCTCGTAATGCCCGGCGTTGCGGCCGAGGTCGGCGCGGTTCAAGCCGGCCGCGCGCACCTTGAGCAGCAGATCGTCGGGGCCGGGCGCGAGGTCCGCCAGCACGGTGAAGCGCAGTTGCGACTTGCCGGCGTCGTTTTTTTCGATGATCCAGGCTTTCATGCGGCCCCCTTTCGTTTCAAGGCATGTTCTCGCCGCCGTTCGGATACAGCAGCTGGCCGCAATAGTAGCGCGCCTCGTCCGAGGCGAGGAACACGAAGGCGGACGTCATGTCTTGATCCACTTTCCGCAAATGGCGCTGTGGCTGCCGCGACTGAACTCAGGGAAGTGACGTTGGGCGGCGACGCGGAAGGGGGAAGCGGGGCGGCCCCCGTCCGGCCGGACCGGACGCCACGCCGATCGGCCATGCCGGCCTGACTCACGCGGCTGCGGCCTTGCCGATGCTCTCGATATTCGCGCCCGCCGCATCCGAAAAGGACTCGACCAGAGGCGCGATCTCCGCCGGCGCAGCGGCGACTCCATAGACGTAGTGATCGGGTCGAACCAGCGCTGCACACGCGCCATGCCGCGCAAACCACGCCGCGACGATCCCGTTGGCCTCGCGCACCTGCAGCACGGGACCAGTGCCGGGCGCACCGCCCTCACTCACGCGTATGACGCGCGCACCGACCCGGCCGAGCGCGGGTCCGGCGGGGACTTCGCCGTCTTCGACGGCCGCCGCAAGCACCAAGCGCAATCCGCCGCCGGCGATGTCGTCGAAGAGGCCGCTTCTGCCGCCGCAGGTCACCGCGGGCTGCGGGAACAATGTGCCATTGGCGGCATGCGGGCGGGCTGACAGGAGGCCGCAGTCGAGCGGCGGAATGAGGTCCTGGCGCGGCACGCTTTTCACCGTGCCGCCCGCCTGCGCGACCAGGTCGGCATCGCGCTGGCGCGCCTTCACCGGGTCGCGCTCGCAGATGTTGTGGCCGATATGCTTGATGGTGGTGGTGAGCCGCCGCACATGCGAGGCTCGCTCGGCGCCATAGGTGTCGAGCAGGCTTTCGGCGGCCCGGCCCTGCAGCACCGCGTCGAGCTTCCATGCCAGGTTGGCGATGTCGCGCACCCCCTGGCACATGCCCTGCCCGAGAAAAGGCGGCTGCTGGTGCGCGGCATCGCCGGCCAGGAAGACCCGGCCGACCCGCCAGCGGCTGGCCACCAGGGCATGGAATCGGTAGCTGGCCTGCCGCCACAGCCTGCCTTCATCCGGCGACAGCCAGCGCGACAAGAGACGCCAGGTGGCCGCCTCGGTCTCCATTTCGCGCGGATCCTCGCCGGGCAGCAGCATGATCTCCCAGCGCCGGTGCCGGCCGGTGCCGATCAGGAAGGTGGCAGGCCGCGCCGGTTCGCAAAACTGCGCGTTAGTCTTCGGCAGGCGCGCGCCTGCGCCCTCGTTGAGCAGCACATCGACCACCAGCCAAGGCTCGTCGAAACCCAGGTCGTCATGCGCCACGCCGATCTGCCGGCGCACCGTGGAGGAGGCGCCGTCGCAGCCGATCAGGTAGCGGGCGCGCGCCTGGCGCGGCACGCCCGCGGCGTCGCGCCAGTCGACGGTGACGCCGGCGCCATCCTGCGCCAAAGCAACGAACTCGCAGCCCAGCGCCAGTTCGACCGAGGCAATCTCGCGCACCCGCGCACGCAGCGCTTCCTCGATGGGCGGTTGCAGGAACACCACCGAAGGCGTCCAGCCCATCGGATAGGGCGGCTCCACCATGGTGAGCCGGCGGATCAACTGGCCGTCCACGCCGTAGTGCTCGGAGGCGAGAAAGGGCGCCAGGTGCGGGCGCATCGCCTCGGCCACGCCGAGGTTCTGGTAGACGCGCAGGATCTCGTGATCCATGGCGAAGGCGCGCGGCTTGTCATAAACCTCGGTGAGGCGATCGACCACCAGAACGCTGTAACCCATCTGCCCCAGCATGCAGGCGGCCGTCGCGCCGGCCGGCCCGAAACCGGCGATGGCGATGTCGTAGTGCTTCATTTCAATGTCCCGACAGAGGCTCTCCCCCGCCCGCTGGTTCAAACACGCAGTTCAGATGCGAAACCGACGCTGCGTTGCGCTGCCTTGAGTTCCGGCGTTGGTCCGGTGGCAATACCCCAGTGGTCGATGCGCCCGGGCGGCCACTTCCAGTCCTCCGGCATGCCGACACGATAGTCGTCGTCCACCTGCGACACCTCCGCGATGTATTCGATGACGAAGTTGAACGGGCCGATGAAGTAATTGAACAGGTTGTTGCCCGGCCCGTGGCGACCGGGCCCCCACACGATGGGATGGCCGGCCTCCTTCAGGCGGCCGCCGCCACGCATCACGTCATCCAGTGCCGGCACGATGAAGGCAATGTGGTTGAGGCAGGTGTTGTCGGCGTCGGCGTAGGCGAAATTGTGATGGTCGTTGTTGCAGCGCATGAAGGCCATGATGCGGGTGCGGTCCGAGAGCCGGAAGCCCATGGCCCGTTCGGTGAAGGCCTGCATGGCCGGAATGTCGGTGCTGTTCATCACCACATGCGCCAGGCGCTCCGGACGGTCGCGCAGCAGCGCCGCATCGGCATGCCGGGCGTCCTCGCAGATCGCGCGGATGATGCGTCCCTGCGGGTCACGAAAGGCGATGCCGAAGCCGCCCCCCGGCTCGTCGATGGCCGCAGGCGCGCGCAGGACGGTGCCGCCATTGGCCGGCACGCTCGCGGCGAGCGCCTCGACCGCATTGCGCGAAGGCGCGTTGAGCGTGATGGCCAGCACCTCCGGCGTGGCCGATTGGGTAAGCGAAATCAGGTGGTGCTGCGGCCCGGTGCCGCGCAGATAAACCGCACTGGCGGTACGCGCGGCGACGGCAAGGTTCCAGGTGCCGGTGTAGAAACGCTCGGCCGCGGCCACATCGGGCACACCGATCTCGACGCTGCGCAAGCCGTTGACCAGAGGGGATGCCATGCGGATGTTCCTTCAGAAGCAGTCAGGCCGCCAATTTACATCGCCGCGGCGATTTTCACCGCGCGCATGTTCACCCTCGCGCAATTGGCGGACCGGCGGCAATGCCGCCGGCCCGCGCGCTCAGGCCACCTTGACCGCTGCCACCGGATCGCGCCAGAGTGCGAGCAGGGCGGCCCGCTTATCGCGCGCCGCCTTGAGGTGGCGTTCCTTCACGTGGCCGTAGCCGCGGATGTCCTCGGGCACCGAGGCGATGGCCACTGCGGTATCGAGGTTGGCCTTCGACAGGCTGCCCAGAAGATCGCCCAGCGTGGCACGATACTCGGCGATCAGGGCGCGCTCGGTGCGCCGCTCTTCGGTGCGGCCGAAAATGTCGAAGGCGGTGCCGCGCAGGCCCTTGAGCCTGGCCAACAGGCCGAACGCCTTGAACATCCACGAGCCATACTGCTTCTTGACCAGTTCGCCGTTGTTGTCGCGCCTGGCGAACATGGGTGGTGCCAGATAGAACTTGAGCTGGTAGTCGCCTTCGAACTGGGCGCGGATCTTCTCCATGAAGGCGGGATCGGTGTACAGGCGCGCGACTTCGTATTCGTCCTTGTAGGCCATGAGCTTGAAGTAGTAGCGCGCCACCGCCTCGGCCAGCCGCGTGCCGCCGACCTTGGCCGCTTCGGCCTGGCGCACCTGCTCGACAAAATCGCTGTATTGCTTCGCATAGGCGGCGTTCTGGTAGGCGGTCAGGAACTCCACGCGCCTGGCCACCAGTTCCTCCAGGTTGCGCGAGAAGCCGCCGTCGGCCGCTTTGCGGGGCGTCAGCGTCACCACCTGCGCAGGGGTGGCGATGCGCTCGACCGCGGCCGCATCCACCGCGGCATAGCGGCCCCATTCGAAGGCCTTCTTGTTGAAGTCGATCGCCACACCGTTCAGTTCGACGGCGCGCATCAGCGCGGCCTCGCCCACGGGAATGGCGCCCTTCTGGAAGGCATAGCCCAGCATGAACATGTTGGTGGCAATCGCGTCCCCCATCAGCGCGGTGGCGATGCGGTTGGCCGGCACCAGCGACACTGCATCGGCGCCGGCGGCGTCGATCAGCGCCCGCTCGAGCGCGTCGCTGGGCATCTTCCAGTTGGGGTCCTTGACGAAGGCCGAGGTCGGCGACAGGGTGCTGTTGACCAATACGCGGGTACGCCCGGCGCCGATGCGCGAGAGCACATCCTTGCCGGCCGAGACCACCAGGTCCGCGCCCACCACCAGGTCGGCCGCGGCGGTGCCGACACGGGTGGCATGCAGGTCGTCCGGGGCGGCGGCGATCTGCACGTGGCTGGTGACCTGGCCGCCCTTTTGCGCCAGACCCGACATGTCGAGCACCTGGGCGCTCTTGCCTTCGAGATTCGCGGCCACGGCGACGATCTGGCCGATGGTGATGACGCCGCTGCCGCCGATGCCCGTGACCAGGATGTTGAACGGCTGCTCGACCGCGGGAATCGCCGGGGCCGGCAGGTCAGGAATGGCGGTGGCGTCCGCGCCGGCCTTGGCGCTGGCCGCCGGCTTGACCGGCTTTTTCAGGCCGCCGCCTTCGACGGTGACGAAACTCGGGCAGAAGCCTGTGACGCAGGAGTAGTCCTTGTTGCAGGCCGACTGGTTGATCTTGCGCTTGCGGCCGAACTCGGTTTCCAGCGGCTCCACCGAGATGCAGTTCGACTTCACCGAGCAGTCGCCGCAGCCTTCGCATACCGCATCGTTGATGAAGGCGCGCTTGGCCGGGTCGGGGAACTGACCGATCTTCCTGCGCCGGCGCTTTTCCGAGGCGCAGGTCTGGTCGTAGATCATGGCGGAGATGCCGGGCATCTCGCGCAGTTCCTTTTGCACCGCGTCGAGTTCCTCGCGGTGGCGCACCGTCACCCCCGGGGCCCAGGCGGTGCCGGCCGGGTACTTGTGCGGCTCGTCGGTCACCACCACGATGGGCTTGACGCCCTCGGCATGCAGCTGCTGTGAAATCAGCCAGGGATTGAGCGGCCCGTCGTGGCGCTGCCCGCCGGTCATGGCCACCGCGTCGTTGAACAACACCTTGTAGGTGGCGTTCACCTTGGCGGACACCGCGGCGCGGATGGCCAAGAGGCCCGAGTGGAAATAAGTGCCGTCGCCAATGTTGACGAACACATGCTTCTCGGAGGTGAAATGCGCCGCCCCCGCCCAGGTGACGCCCTCGGCGCCCATGTGGGTGAAGGTGGCGGTCTCCCGGTCCATCCACTGCGCCATGTAGTGGCAGCCGATGCCGGCCAAGGCGCGCGAGCCCTCCGGCACCTTGGTCGACGTGTTGTGCGGGCAGCCGGAGCAGAAGTACGGGGTGCGCACCGCTACCTGAATCGACTTGGCGACGGCACCTTCGCGCGCGTCCAGGAAGGCGATGCGCGCCGTAAGGCGGGCGCGCAGTTCGGCCGGCGCCAGGGGCAGCAGGCGGCTCACCACCGCGCGTGCGATCAGCGAAGGCGTGAGTTCGCCATGCAGCGGCAGCAGCGCTCGCCCGGCCTCGTCGCGCTTGCCGGTCACGCGGGGCGCGCCGGGCAGGCCATAGAGGATTTCTTTCATCTGCGTTTCGATCAGCGGGCGCTTTTCCTCGACCGTGAAAATCTCCGCCAAGCCGGCGGCGAAATCGCGCACGCCGGTTTCCTCCAGCGGCCAGGTCACCGCGATCTTGAACAGCCGCAGGCCCAGGTCGGCCGCCACTTTCTCGTTGATGCCGAGGTCGGCCAGCGCCTGGCGCAGGTCGGCATAGGCCTTGCCGGCGGCGGCCAGGCCCAGGGTGGGCTTGACGCCGGCAGCCTCGCGCCAGAGCACGCGGTTCAACTGGTTGGCGCGAACGTACGCCTTGACCGCCGGCAGCTTGTAGTTGAGCAGGCGCGCTTCCTCGCCCAGGAAGTCGATGTAGTTGAAGCGGATCGACAGGCCGCCGGGCGGCATGTCGAAATCGGTCGGGATGACCGGCGTGATGCGCGCGGCGTCCAGGTCCACCGTCGCACCGGATTCGACGATGTCGGTCACGCACTTGATGCCGCTCCACAAAGACGCATAGCGCGACATGGCGATGCCGTGCACGCCGTAGTCGAGGATGTCCTGCACCGAAGCCGGGTAGAAGATCGGCGTCGAGCAGGCGATCAGGATCTGCTCGCTCTGGTGCGCGGTGGTGGAGGATTTGGCGCCGTGATCGTCGCCGGCTAACGCCAGCACGCCGCCCCACGGCGAGGTGCCGGCCATGTTGGCATGCTTGAATACGTCGCCACAACGGTCCACGCCCGGGCCCTTGCCGTACCAGATGCCGAACACGCCGTCATAGTTGGCCCCCTGGAACAGGTTGACCTGCTGCGTGCCCCAGATCGACGTGGCGGCCAGGTCTTCGTTGACGCCGGGCTGGAAGACGACGTGATGTTCCTTGAGGTGCTTCTTCGCCTTGGCGAGCGACTGGTCGTAACCACCCAGGGGCGAGCCCCGGTAGCCGGAAATGAAGCCGGCGGTGTTCTTGCCGGCGGCCAGGTCGCGCTTTCTCTGCAGCATCGGCAGGCGTACCAGCGCCTGCGTACCGGTCATGAAGGTGGTGCCGCTGTCATGGGTGTACTTGTCGTCGAGCGAGACGGTTTCGAGCAGCTTGGGATCAACCGGTGCGTTCATGGAATGTCGATGCCTTTGTCATGGGCGGTAAGGCTGAAAGTATAGGGTCCAAGCGCGGGAAAGTTTTTCCTATTTTTGCGAGCAGATGCCGTTTTGCGATATATTTTGCATTGCATCAACCCGGTTTCAAGGAAAAACAATGTCGCCCCTTGCCAACCCGGCCATACTCGACCGCACCGACCTGAAGATTCTCGACGCCCTGCAGGCCGACGGCCGCCTCACCAATGCCGAACTGGCAGAGCGGGTCGGGCTCTCGCTTTCGCCGTGCTGGCGGCGCCTGAAGCGCCTCGAGGACGCGGGCGTCATCGAAGGCTACAAGGCGGTGCTCAACCGGCGCGCGCTGGGCCTGGGGGTCACGGCGTTCGTGCGGGTCGACATCGAGCGCCACACCCCAGCCATGGAGCGCCGCTTCGAGGAGGCCATCGCCGACCTGGACGAGATCGTCTCCTGCCACGTGATCTCGGGCGAAGGCGCGTTCATGCTGGTGGTGATGAGCGATTCGCTGGAGAGTTTTTCCAAGTTCGCCCTAGATACCCTGATGGCGCTGCCCGGCGTGAAGGACACGCGCACCAGCTTTTCCTTGAAGGAGGTGAAGTCGAGTTCGGCCTTGCCGTTGCGGAGCCTGAAGGCCGGGTAGCCGGCGGTCTACCACCCCAACACCAGTACGGTGAACCACTGCCCCAGGTGCTCGTGCAGGGATGTGCCATCGCGCAGGAACACGCTGGGCAGCCGCGCGCCCGGCGCCGTGGTGGGGTGATAGGTGACCGGGTCGTCATCCAGCGCGCGTCCGGCTCGGGCGCCACGATCGGTGAATCCCGATACGCGTAGCCGAATTCGATGCCCCAGCTCTGGTTCTCGAGATTCCCGATGGGTGATCCACGAAACATCGAAGCAGTGCCCGTCCGGCACCGCCACCTTGCGCAGCGCCTCGGCAATGCCGGCGCCTCGAAACAGTTCCATGGTGCGGGCATTGGTGATGTCCATCTTCGGATGGACGGTGGTCGTGGCGTTGCGCTCGACGATGATGCTCCTCACGCCGCGCCGCGCAAGGTCGAGCGCCAGGGTCATGCCCACCGGGCCGGCGCCGGCGATCAGTACTTCCGTTTGTTCCATTCCTGCAAAGGTCAATCCGCCCTCGCACCCGAGCGCTTGACCACCGCGCCCCAGCGCGTGACTTCGCTCTTCATGAGGGCGCCCAGTTGCTCGGGTGTGCCTGGCTCGACGTTGAAGCCGATGTCGATGAAGCGCTTGTTGACGCTCGGATCGCGCATGGCCTTGGCGATCTCGGCCGAGAGCCGGCGCACGATGTCGTCCGGCGTGCCCGCCAGGGTCACCGCGGCGAACCACACGTCCATGGCGACATCCGGGAAACCCAGTTCGGCGGTGGTCGGCACGTCCGGCAGCGACGGGATGCGTTTGCCGGTGGCCGCCGCGAGGATGCGGATCTTGCCGGCGCGCGCCTGCGGCAAGGCCGAGGGCAACACGTCGAACAGCGCGTCCACCTGGCCGGCGATGACGTCCTGCATCGCCGGCGCCGAACCCTTGTAGGGCACATGCGACATCTCGATGCCGGCCACGCTCTTGAACATTTCCATGCACAGGTGCCCGCCGGTGCCCACGCCCTGCGACGCGAACGAGAGCGGCCGCCCGGCCTTGGTCATGGCGACCATTTCGCGCATGCCCTTGATGGGGCTTTCGCTGCGCACCAGCAGCACCGTGGGCGCCGACATCAGCATGGTGAGCGGGGCGAAATCCTTGATCGGATCGTAGGAGAGGTTCTGGTACAGCGAGGGGTTGATCGCCAGCGCCCCGATGTCGCCGATGAACAGCGTGTGCCCGTCCGGCGCGCTCTGCTTGACCGCGGCGGACGCGATCTGGGCACCCCCGCCGGGCCGGTTGTCGACCACCACCGACTGCCCGAGCGCCTCGCCGAGTTTCTGCGACAGGCCGCGCGCCATGATGTCGGTAGGCCCGCCGGCGGCGAACGGCACGACGATACGCACGGCACGGGAAGGAAAGGCTGCCTGCGCCCGCGCTTTGCCCGCTAGCATCAGGCCTCCGCCTGCGACACCCGCACACAACAAGGTACGACGATCCATTCTGGTTCTCCTCGAGTTTGTCTGTTCGCTGCACATACCGACCTGCACCTTAGCGCAGGACCCTGGCGTGCGCAATCGCGCAGCGCAGCGAGCATTTGTCGTGACGCGCCGCAGCGCCAGTGCTAGGATTTCCCCACGCGAGGGAGGCCGACAGCATGACAAACACCAGGAGTGGCAGCGCAGCGGGCGGATTCGCATTGAAGGGGCTGCATCACTACGCCTACAAGTGCCAGGACCCGGTGAAGACCCGCCACTTCTACGAAAAGGTCCTGGGCCTGCGCCTGGCGCACACCGTGCGCGCCACGGCCATGCCCTCCACCGGCGGCGAACCGACCCACTATTTCCATCTGTTCTTCGAGATGAAGGACGGCAGCTACATCGCCTTCTTCGACTTGGGCGACAACGAGAAATCCCTGCCCTCACCCAACACGGCCGCGTGGGTCAACCACATCGCCTTCGAGGTCGCCGACAAGGCGGAACTGCTGGCTGCCAAGGCGGCGCTGGAAGGGGAAGGGATCGAGGTGGTGGGACCGCTCAACCACGACTTCGTCGAGTCGATCTATTTCTTCGACCCCAACGGCATCCGCATGGAGTTCACCTTCCGCATCCCCGCGGCCCTGCAGCAGGGCGGCCATGTCTACGGGCAGGCCGGCACGCCGGACGAGGAGTTCGACAAGTGGGTTGCGGAGCGCTCGCGCGCGAAGGAATTCGCCCAGTCCTGGGCACTGGCGCAGCGCTAGGCGACCGCGTCGCGCACGCCTGCGCTCTAGAACGTACCGGCGTAGCCGCCGCCGTCGATCATCAGGTTCTGCCCGGTGATGTACCCGGCGTGGTCCGAACAGATAAAGGTGATATAGGCACCCGCCTCCTCGGCCCGGCCGAAGCGCCCGGCCGGGTTGCCGCGCCCGCGCTCTTCCCATAGCTGCTCGTAGGTCTTGCCGGTCTCGTCAAGCATGCCGAGGATATGGTTCTTCTGCGCGTCGGTGGCGAACACGCCCGGCAGCAGGTTGTTGATGGTGACGTTGTGGCGCACGGTCTGGCGCGACAGGCCGGCCACGAAGCCCACCAGGCCGAGCCGCGCGCTGTTCGACAGCGGCATCTCGCCTTGCGGTGACTTCACCGAGCGTGAACTGATGTTGACGATGCGGCCGAACTTGCGCTCCATCATGCCGTCGACCACCGCGCGGATCATGGCGATGGGCCCCAACATCATGGAATCGATCGCGGCGATCCATTCATCGCGCTCGACATGGCGGAAGTCGCCCGGCTTGGGGCCGTCGGCGTTGTTGATCAGGATGTCCGGGTGCGGGCAGGCGGCGAGCGCGGCGGCACGCCCCGCTTCCTGCGTGATGTCCGCCACCACGTAGCTGACGGGCGCGCCGGTCGCAGCGGTGATGTCCGCGGCGGCCGCCTTGAGGGTTTCCGGATTGCGTGCCGCGATGGTCACCAGCACGCCTTCGCCGGCCAGGCACTGCGCGGTGGCGCGCCCCATGCCGCGGCTGCCGCCGAACACCAGCGCGCGCCGGCCCTTGATGCCCATGTCCATCTTTCGTTCTCCGCCTAAGGGAGCAGCGAGTTTAGCGCGCCGCCTTGTGCTCCCGAGGATCGAGCAACGGCGCGCCGGCACGCTGCGCGGCATTTTTTCGATGCGGTCGGCCGCCATGTCGCGGGCAGTCTGCATGGCGCCCTGTTCCGGCTTAACGCAGGAAGGCGCCGGTTGGGTTCGCAACCCGATTCGGGTGGATAATGTCGCGCTGTTGCCGGGGTTTCCGGCCATCTCATAGTCCAGCCAGGAGATTTTCCATGTCCAAGCTGCGCATCGAAGGCTCCTTCGTCGCTTC
>CANGUJ010000095.1 GCA_947456845.1 Burkholderiales bacterium
CACGCCCGTCCTGAAGCCGCTTGATCGGCGGACGTTCTTGCGCAATTCCGGACTGGGCCTGGGTGCCGGCGCCGTAGCGCCGCACCTGGGTTTCGCCATGATCGGCGAGGCGCAGGCGCAGGACGCGAAGTCCGCCAAGAAAGTGGAGATCAAGCGCACCGTCTGCACCCATTGTTCCGTAGGCTGCGCGATTGACGCGGTAGTCGAAAACGGCGTATGGACCCGTCAGGAGCCGGTGTTCGATTCGCCGATCAACCTCGGTGCGCACTGCGCGAAGGGCGCCGCGATCCGCGAACACGGCATGACCGAGCATTCACACCGGCTCAAGCAGCCGATGAAGCTGGACGTCAAGTCCGGCAAGTACCGTCCGATCAGTTGGGAAACGGCGTTTTCCGAGATCAGCGAAAAGCTCAAGACCATCAAGAAGGACCATACGGCGGACTCCGTGTTCTTCGTGGGCTCTTCCAAGCACAACAACGAGCAGGCCTACCTGCTGCGCAAGTGGGTGTCCCTGTTCGGCACCAACAATACCGACCACCAGGCGCGCATATGCCACTCCACCACGGTGGCCGGCGTGGCCAACACCTGGGGTTACGGCGCGATGACGAACTCGTACAACGACATGCAGAACACCAAGTGCATGTTGTTCATCGGGTCGAACGCCGCCGAGGCGCATCCCGTCTCGATGCTGCACGCCCTCCATGCGCGCGAGACTGGCGCGAAGATGATCGTGGTCGACCCGCGCTTCACACGCACCGCCGCAAAGGCGGACGAGTACGTGCGTCTGCGCTCGGGTTCGGACATTCCGTTCCTCTTCGGCCTGCTGCACGTGATCTTCAAGAACGGCTGGGAGGACAAGAAGTACATCAACGATCGCGTCTACGGAATGGAGAAGGTACGCGAGGAGGTGATGGCCAAGTGGGATCTCAAGACGGTCGAGGAAGCCACCGGCGTGACGCCCGAGCAGCTCGAGAAGGTCGCTGAAATGATGGCCAAGGCCAAGCCCGCCACCATTGTGTGGTGCATGGGCCAGACCCAGCACACCATCGGCAATGCGATGGTGCGCGCGTCCTGCATCCTTCAGCTTGCGCTGGGCAACATCGGCATTTCAGGCGGCGGTGCCAACATCTTCCGCGGCCATGACAATGTGCAGGGCGCCACCGACGTCGGCCCCAACCCCGACTCGCTGCCCGGCTACTACGGTCTGGCGACGGGCTCCTGGAAGCACTGGGCGCGTGTCTGGAACGTCGATTACGACTGGCTCAAGGGGCAGTTCGCGTCCCAGGCCATGATGGAAAAGTCGGGCACCACGGTTTCCCGCTGGGTTGACGCGGTACTCGAGGCTGACGACAAACTCGACCAGGAAAAGGCCGTCAAGGCCATGTTTTTCTGGGGGCATGCACCCAACTCGCAGACCCGCGGCCTGGACATGAAGAAGGCCATGGACAAGCTCGAAATGATGGTCGTCATCGACCCCTACCCGAGCGCATCCGCCGCCATGATCGCGATGCCCTCCGAGGCGCGCAATCCCGGCCAGGCGGTGTACCTGCTGCCCGCTGCCACCCAGATGGAATGCGCCGGCTCGGCCACGGCGTCGAACCGATCGATCCAGTGGCGCGAGAAGGTGATCGATCCGCTGTTCGAGTCCCTCACCGATCATGCCATCATGTACGAGTTCGCCAAACGGCTCGGCTTCGCCGACCAACTGGTGGGCAGGAAGGACGGCAAGCAGAACATCGCCGTGGTCAAGACGGCCAACGGCAAGTACGAGGAACCGGTGGTCGAGGATGTGCTGCGCGAGATCAACCGCGGCTGCTTCACCATCGGCTACTCCGGCCAGTCGCCGGAGCGTCTCAAGCTGCACATGAAGAACATGCACACCTTCGACGTCAAGACCCTGCGCGCCAAGGGCGGGCCGTGCGACGGCGAATACTTCGGCCTGCCGTGGCCCTGCTACGGCACGCCCGAGATGAAGCATCCGGGCTCGCCCAACCTGTATGACACGTCCAAGCATGTGATGGACGGTGGCGGCAACTTCCGCGCCAACTTCGGCGTCGAGCGCGAGGGGGTGTCGCTGCTGGCGGCGGACGGCTCGCACTCAAAGGGCGCGGACATTCCCACCGGGTACCCCGAACTCGACCACGTGCTCCTCAAGAAGCTCGGCTGGTGGGATGAACTCACTGACGCCGAGAAGAAGGAAGCCGAGGGCAAGAACTGGAAGACCGATCTGTCGGGCGGCCAGATTCGCGTGTTCATGAAGAACCACGGTTGCCATCCGTTTGGGAATGCCAAAGCGCGCGCTGTGGTCTGGAATTTCCCCGATGCCGTTCCCCAGCACCGCGAGGCGCTCTACTCGACGCGGCCGGACCTGGTGGCCAAGTATCCGACCCATGACGACGTCAAGACCTTCTGGCGCGTGCCGACCCTGTTCAAGTCGGTGCAGCAGAAGGCGATCGCCGACAAGTCGCACGAGAAGTTCCCGCTGGTGCTGACCTCCGGCCGCCTGGTCGAATACGAGGGCGGGGGCGAGGAAACGCGCTCCAACCCCTGGCTGGCCGAGCTGCAGCAGGAGAACTTCGTCGAGATCAACCCGAAGGCGGCCAACAACCGCAACATCCGCAACGGCGACATGGTGTGGGTGAAATCCCCGACCGGCGCGCAGATCAAGGTCAAGGCCATGGTGACCGAGCGCGTGGATGAACACACCTGTTTCGTTCCGTTCCACTTCTCTGGGTGGTGGCAGGGCAAGGATATGAAGGCCTTCTATCCCGACGGCGCCGAGCCGATCGTGCGCGGCGAGGCGGTGAACACCGCGACCACCTACGGGTACGACCGGGTAACGATGATGCAGGAAACCAAGACGACGATCTGCAACGTCGAAAAAGCGGTCTGACGAGAGGAGACATCGACATGGCAAGAATGAAATTTTTGTGCGATGCCGAGCGCTGCATCGAATGCAACGGCTGCGTGACCGCATGCAAGCAGGAACATGAAGTCCCCTGGGGCGTCAACAGGCGCCGCGTGGTCACGATCAACGACGGCGTGCCGGGCGAGCGGTCCATCTCGGTGGCCTGCATGCATTGTTCGGACGCCCCGTGCATGGCGGTGTGTCCGGTCGACTGCTTCTACAAGACCGACGAAGGCGTGGTCCTGCACGACAAGGACCTGTGCATCGGCTGCGGTTACTGCTTCTACGCCTGCCCCTTCGGCGCGCCGCAGTTTCCGCAGGCCGGCGCGTTCGGCCTGCGCGGCAAGATGGACAAGTGCACCTTCTGCGCCGGCGGCCCCGAGAAGGATCATTCCGAGGACGAATGGAAGAAGTACGGGCGCAACCGCCTGGCCGAAGGCAAGCTGCCGGCCTGTGCCGAGATGTGCTCCACCAAGGCGCTGCTCGGCGGCGACGGAGACGTAGTGGCGGACATCTATCGCAACCGGGTTCTCAAGCGCGGTCGCGGCGCAGAGGTCTGGGGCTGGAGTTCGGCCTACGGCGCGCCCAAGGGCGGCAGCCAGGCGCCCGCCGCGGCCCCGGCCAAGTCCTGAAGGGGGATCGGCATGCATATGAAGCGCGCGGCCGGAATCGCCGCCATTGCCGCGACCGCCCTGCTCGCCGGTTGCGGCGAGCAGGGCCAGTCGATCGGGCAGGCCACGACCTACAAGCAGGGCAAGTACCAGGGCAAGCCGGACACCCGCCCCTATGAAAACGCGCCCGGCGCCTTCTCCCAGGGCGCCCAATGGAATGCCGGGGACAAGGCCGGTTGGGAAAGCGCCATCAAGCGCCGTCAGCAGGGGCAAAACGAGTATGTCAAGGCCGAATAGGGGCGCCGCGAGATGAGCCATTCAAGAACCGCGCTGCGACGCCTGGCTGGCTGTCTCGTCGGGCTGTTGCTGTCCGCCGCCTGCGCCGGGGTGTCCGCGCAGAATCCCCCGCCTGGACAGCAGACCTTCGATTCGGTCCTGAATCCGAACGCGGCCGAGCAGGCGAAACGCCAGCAGCAGCAACCGGGCAACAATGCGCCGGTGTGGCGTGAGGTTCGTTCGGAAAAAGAGCACTACACCACCGACCGTGGCGTCGAGGCGGGCGTCCTGATCCAGTCGGGCGGCGAAACCTGGCGACAGCGCCGCAACAACCAGTTGATTCCCGTCGGCGGGGCGCTGTTCCTGGCGGCGCTCGCGGCATGCGCGCTGTTTTTCTGGTGGCGCGGCCCGCTGCGGGTCAAGTCCCCGCCGACCGGGCGGAAGATGCTGCGCTTCAACACTTTTGAGCGCGCGGTCCACTGGACGGTGGCGATCACCTTTACCATCCTCGCACTTACCGGGCTGATCATGCTGTTCGGCAAGGCGGTTCTGCTGCCGGTCATCGGCCACACGCTGTTTGCGTGGCTGACCAACCTGGGTAAAAACGTGCACAACTTCGTCGGGCCGGTGTTTTCCGTCGGCGTGTTGTTGCTGTTCGTCACTTTCGTGCGCGACAACCTGCCTTCGGTGAAGGATGCCGTCTGGTTCGCCAAGGGCGGGGGACTGTTCTCCGATGTGCATGTGCCTTCGGGACGCTTCAACGGCGGCGAGAAGGTGTGGTTCTGGATAGGTGTGCTGGTGCTCGGCGTGACGGTCAGCGCCTCCGGCTTGTTCCTTAACTTCCCCAACTTCCTGCAGGGCCGCGAATCCATGCAATGGGCCAACATCATCCATGTGGTCGCGACGGTGGTCATGATGTCGATGGCCGTGGGTCATATCTACATCGGTACTATCGGCTCCGAAGGGGCGCTCGACGGCATGAAGACAGGTTACGTCGACGAGGCGTGGGCCAGGGAACATCACGAGTACTGGTACGACGAAATCAAACAAAAGATGCCGAACAGGGATACCGGATCCACCGGACCGGTGCCGGCCGGGGCGCTGCACGCGAAGGAGACCAACACATGAAAAACCTCGTGTTAGCTACCGTGCTGGCCGCTGCAAGCGGCTTGGCCATGGCCAAGTTGCCCCCGCCGCCGCCAGTGGATCCTGCCAAGGCGGAGGAGGCCAAGCAGAAGGAAGCCGAAGCCAAGGAAAAAGCTGCTGCGTTGCAGGCCAAGTATGAAGACAAGGCCGCGGCGGCTTATGCGGCCAAGGCCAAGGCGGAAGGCAAGGAGTTCAAGCCGCAACTCGGGCCGGGCGTGCCCGGTGCGCCATCGCCTGTCGCCCCCGTTGCGGCGGCAGCGAAGTCAGTAGCGCCGGCGCCTGCTAGGAAGTAGGCGCGCCAGTGCCCGCTAAAAAGCCGGCCCGCAAAGGTCGGCTTTTTCATTTGGGGCACGCATGTGCCGACGCGGCCCGTGTGCGGGCGGTCGCTGCGAAACTTTGCGCGGTTTGGTCCGGCCTCGATCCGAAACTGCGCTACAATACCCCATAGCTTGTAGTAGGCCGTGGGGGTATACACAACATGTATGAATCCGACATCACGAAATTCATTCGCGAGCTGCACGCGAAGCGCCCCACGCTCGGGGCGGAGCAGGCCAAGGGCAGGGCTCTGCTGTGGGACAAGACACTCGATCGCGATGCGCTTACTGAGCAGCAGCGCGCGCGTGTGGCGCAGCAACCGTACGTCTACCAAACCAAGGTTTGACCGTGAGCGAAGGGTTGGCGGCCGAAGCGGTCGCGGAACACGCAGCCACGCCGGCCGGGAGCGAAGCGGCTGAGGCATCCGGCAGCCTTGCGCCGCCCAAGGCACGCTTGTATGGCGAGCCGTTGCTGGAACTGCCCCGCGATCTTTACATACCGCCGGATGCGCTCGAGATATTTCTCGATACCTTCGAGGGGCCGCTGGATTTGCTGCTCTACCTGATCCGGCGCCAAAATTTCAACATCCTCGACATCCCGATGGCGCGTGTCACGGCCCAGTACCTTGAATATGTGGAGCAGATCCGCGGCAGCAACCTGGAACTTGCCGCAGAGTATCTGCTGATGGCCGCGCTGCTCATCGAGATCAAATCGCGCATGCTCCTGCCGGTCAAGAAGTCCGAGGAAACGGGCGAAACCGAGGATCCGCGCGCCGAATTGGTCCGCCGTCTCCTGGAATACGAACGCATCAAGCGGGCCGCCCAGCAACTGGACGCCATGCCGCAGTTGGGGCGCGAATTCTGGCCCGTCCAGGTCGCCCTTGAGTCGACCTTCTCAGCCGCGCTGCCATCGGTCGATGCTGCGGATCTGCGCCTGGCATGGCTGGCGGTCGTGCAGCGCGCCAAGCTCACGCGGCATCACAGGATCGGGCGGGCGGAGTTGTCCGTGCGCGAGCACATGAGCCTGATCCTGCGCCGCCTGGGCAGCGCGAAATTCATGGAGTTCGCCGAATTGTTCTCCGAGGCGCCGTCCGTTCAGGTGGCCGTCGTGCATTTCCTGGCGCTGCTTGAACTGGTGCGCGAAGGGCTGGTCGACCTCACCCAGGCGGAGGCCTACGCGCCCATCTACGTGCGCATCGCCTTCACGCCGAGCTAAGCCGCACCTAGAAAACCGGTCGCGAAACCGGGCAGTAATACTGCGGCGCCTCGGCACGATCGTACATGCCGTAGTCGCGTTCGATTTCGCATATGCGGAACGCATCGACCGCACCAGCGCCTGCGCATGACTCTGCCATGTCGCGCGCCTCGTCGGGCGAGTCCACGTTTGCGAGCTGGGCGAACCTGCCGGGTCGATAAAGGCTTTCGAAGCGCCCCACCGCGGCCTTGCCCAGCCGGTCAATGGGCGCGCTGGAATCTGCCACCACCATATGCCTGGGTGGTTTGGTGCCCGGGTCGTTGTAGATAGTGAGGCGCTGCGGCTGCCAAGCTGGCTTGCCGGGCGACTCTTCGCGCACGACCTGCGCCACACGCAGGCGGTAATCGACAAACACCTCTTCGCGGCCCGTCGTCTGCGCCCCGTGGTGCCCGGCATGCACACGCCAGCGCACCATCGACGCCTCATCGCGCCAGATCTGGTAGGAAAGCAGCCATCCTTCCCGGTCCAGGCTCTTGAAGCGGTCGATGAACAGGCAGCCCCCCGACTGATCGAGCAGAGGGCGCATGGAGGCGGCGATATCGAGGTAGCGCTGCATCTGGCCCGGGCGCGGGCACACTTCGAAGAACAGGGCGAGCATGATGACGATCTCCGCTTGACTTCAGTGATTTTACCGTTGTGAGCTTAAAGTCTTGCGTACGCCAGCGGCCTTCGAGCAACGGGCCGGGGCCGCGCGATCCCGACGGCGCCCTTGATGTTCGGCCGGTCGAACCTGCCGGGTGGGGGACCGATACGCTGTGCTGGGCTAAACTTCCGTTCCGATCTCAACCTGCAACATACTTTCGCATTGCAACCCATGGCCAACCGACTCGACGCTTCCGCCGCCGGCATGTACGTGATCTCCGCCACCCCCTTCACCGATAGCGGCGCGGTGGATCTGGAATCGACAGCGAGCCTCATGGACTTCTACCTCGAGTCCGGGGTGACGGGTATGACCATCCTCGGCATCATGGGCGAGGCGCCCAAGCTTGCCGGCGACGAGAGCATGACCTTCGTGCGCGCCTGTCTGGAGCGGTTCAAGCTGCCCATCATCGTCGGGGCGAGCGCGGCGGGCCTGGACAACCTGGTGGGCTTCTCCAGGCGCGTGGTCGATGCCGGCGCCGCCGGCGTGATGGTGGCGCCGACCGCGGGCCTCAAGACCGACGAGCAGATCTACGGCTATTTCGAGCAGGTCGCCAACGGCCTGAAGGGCATCCCCTGGGTACTGCAGGACTATCCGGCGGTGACGATGGTCACCATGTCCGCGTCGCTGATCGTGCGAATGATCGCCGACTTTCCCGACATGGTGATGGTCAAGCACGAGGACTGGCCGGGCAACAACAAGATCACCAGACTGCGTGATGCGGAAACCAAGGGCGGTCGGCGGGTCTCCATTCTCATAGGCAACGGCGGCGCGCACTACTCGCAATTGCTGGCGCGCGGGGTCGATGGCGCGATGACCGGCTTTGCCTATCCCGACCTGCTGGTCAGGACCTATGACCTGTTCAAGGCGGGCAGGTTGGACGCCGCCGAGGACGTATTCGATGCCTGCCTGCCACTGATCCTGCAGGAGTTGCAGCCCGGATTGGGCCTGGCGGTACGCAAGTACGCCCTGGTGAAGCGCGGCGCGATCAAGTGCGATCGTGTCCGCGCGCCGGGACCGCGGCTCAATGACCTGGACCGCGCCGAGATCGACCGCCTGATGCAACGGCTCGAAGCCCGGGTCAGCGCTCTGGCCTGAACATTCATCCGGCAAGCAGCCGTCCAGGGAGCCACGCATGGTGAATCGACGCGAGTTTCTCGGCGCCGGCCTTGGCGCCGCCGGATGGGCTGTGGCATGCGGGGCGCGGGCCCAGGGTAGCTACCCGACGCAGCCGGTCAGGATCATCGTGCCCTTCGCGCCCGGCGGCGGCTCGGACTTCATCGGCCGGTTCATCGCCGACAAACTGGCCAAGCCCCTCGGGCAGTCCGTCCTGATCGACAACCGGCCGGGCGCAGGCGGGCTCCTCGGCATCGACATCGGCGTGAAGGCGCCGGGCGACGGTTACACTTTCATCCTGATCGCTTCCAGCTACTGCGTGAACCCGAGCATTTTCAAACTCAAGTTCGACCCCATCGCCGACATCACGCCGGTGGCACAGATTTCGCAAGGGCCGATGGTGCTGCTGGCCAATCCCAAGCTGGGCGTGAAGACGGTCAAGGACCTGATCGACAAGGCGAAGGCCCGGCCGGGCAGCATCACCTTCGCATCGGCCGGTCTGGGCAGCGTGACCCATATGGCCGGCGAGTACTTCGCCAGCGCGGCGGGCATCAAGCTCACGCATGTGCCCTACAAGGGCACGTCGCCCGCATTGACTGACACCATCGCCGGGCAGACCGATGTGTTCTTCTCCAGCCCGGCATCCGCTCTGGCGCATGTCGAATCGGGCAAGTTGCTCTCGCTCGGGGTGACCACCCGGATGCGCGCGCCGGGTGCGGTGTACTCGAAGGTGCCGCCCATCGCCGAGGCCGGCGTGGCAGGCTACGAGGCGACCCTGTGGCATGGCCTGATCGGGCCCAAAGGGGTGCCCAGGCCCGTTGTCGAAATGATCAACCGGGAAATCGGCATCGCGCTCAAAGCAAAGGAAGCGATCGAAAAACTTGAAACCGACGGCGTGTCGCCAGCCGGCGGGTCGGCGGACCAGTTCGCGGCCCTGATCAAGAAGGACCTCGCCCTGTGGGCCAAGGTGGTCAAGGACGGCAACATCAAGGTCGAGCCATAGCCCGAAGCCGTCCCTGCCGCCCTCAGCGCGGCAGGTTGTACAGATCGATGATGGCGGATATTTCTTCGCCCCCCTTGCCCTGCGCGGCCAGGGTGCGCAGCAACTGAGCCGCCAGGCCTGCAACCGGCAGCGGCGTGCCGGTTTCGCGCCCGAGGTCGACCGCGGTGTCGAGATCCTTGAGCATGGTGTCGGCCGCGCCTATCGATTCTTCGGGCCGGTCGATCATGCGCGGCGCCAGGATCTGCAACGGTTTGGAGTCGGCAAATCCGCCGGCCAGTGCGCGCGTGAGCAGGCGTGCATCCACGCCGGCGTTCTGCGCCAGGCGCACCGCTTCGGCGATCACCACCATGGTGGTGCCGCAGATCACCTGGTTGCAGAGCTTGGTCACCTGCCCGGACCCGGAAGGGCCCATCAGGTTGACATTGGCCGCGTAGGACGCCATCACCGGGCGCGCACGCTCGAAGGCCGTCGCATCCCCACCGCACATGATGGCTAGCGAGCCTTCGGTGGCCCCTTTGACGCCTCCAGACACCGGTGCGTCGATCCAGTCCATGCCGTTCATCGCTCTGAGCCTGGCCGCGAATTCGCGCGTCTTGTCCGGCCGGATGCTGGCATGGTCCACCAGCACCTTGCCGGCGCCCCCGGCGCCTGCAATGCCATCCGGCCCGAAGACGACGGATTCGACCGCGCCGGCATCGAATAGGCACATGAGCACGATGTCCGCGGCAGCCGCGGCAGCGCGCGGCGAGGCTGTAGGGATCGCGCCGGCATCCACGGCGGGAGCCAGCTTTCCGGGGGAGCGGTTCCACACATGCACGGCATAGCCCGCTGCGAGCAGGCGACGCGTCATGGGCAATCCCATCAGGCCCAGCCCGATGTAGGCAAGAACGGGTTTGGTCACTTGAAACGCTCCTCGGATGTGGACGGCCGTCCGGCTTGCGCACGGTCAACTCGCCTCATGGGTTCAGGGTAACGCCGGCCGTCTTGACCAGGCTTGCCCACTTGTCGATCTCGGTGCGAATGAAGATGCCGAACTCGTCGGGGCTGGCGATGATGGGTTCGAAACTGAGGCCCTCCAGCCTTTCCTTCACTTCGGGCGAGCGCAGCACGGCGTTGACTTCCGCGTTCATGCGTTGGGCCACCTCGGCAGGCGTGCCCGGCGGCGCGAGGATGCCGACCCATCCCTGGCTTTCGAGCTTGAAGCCGCTTTCAATCGCCGTGGGCACATCCGGCAGCAGGCTGCTGCGTCGGGCGCCCGTCAAGGCGATGGCAGCGAGCTTGCCCTGGCGGATCTGCTGGAGGGCGGCCGGCAGCGAGGTGACGACCAGGTCGACCTGGCCGGCCATGGCGGCCACCACAGCGGGGGCGCCGCCCTGGTAGGGCACGTGTTGGGCGTCCAGGCCGCCGAGGTGACGCAGCAGGTATTCGCCGGTCAGGTGCGACGAACTGCCCACCCCTGCAGTGGCGTAATTGACGGGCTTGCCCTTGTTGCGCTGGAC
>CANGUJ010000096.1 GCA_947456845.1 Burkholderiales bacterium
CCATCTGCACAGCGCGCTGGGGGAGCGACTCGCCACGCGCTGCCTCGTCGCGCACCATTCCACCCTCAACATCGGCACCATCGCAGGCGGGGCCAACACCAACGTGGTGCCGGCCGCCTGCACGGTCACGCTCGACCGGCGCCTGTTGCCGGCCGAGGAGAACGTCGGCTCGGCCATGGAGGAAATGCGCGCGGTGCTGGCCGAGGCGGGCGAGCCTGCCGGAACCTGGCAGCTCGACAGGATGACCGGCACCAACGGCTTTCGCATGTCGCCTGACCAGCCCCTGGTCGCCGCCTTCAGCGCGGCCGTGCAGGACGCGACCGGCCGGGCGGCCGAATTCCGCGTGCCGGTCGGCGCCAGCGACGCGCGCTTCCTCTCCGACAGCGGCGCGCAGATCGTGATCTTCGGCCCGGGCGACGACCGCCAGGGCCACGCGGCCAACGAGGCCATCGACGAAGCCGAACTGGTGGCCGCCTGCGCGATCCAGCGCGCGGTGGTGCGAAAACTGCTTGGAACATCCTCATGACGCAAACCGTCGGCATCCACAAGATCACCTGCAGCGGCCCGGCCGACCTGTCGCAGGCGCAGGCCCTGATCGACAGCGGCACGCTCGACCCGCGCGACATCGTGGCGGTGATGGGCAAGACCGAAGGCAACGGCTGCGTCAACGACTTCACCCGCGATTTCGCCACCCAGGCCTGGTGCGCACTGTTGGCGCCCGCGCTCGGCGTCACCCCCCGCGCGGTGCATGACAAGGTGGCCTTCGTGATGTCCGGCGGTACCGAGGGCGTGCTATCGCCGCATTTCACGGTGTTCACCCGCAGGACCGGCGGCGTGCCCGTGCCGGGCGCCAAGCGCCTGGCGGTGGGCATCGGCTTCACCCGCGACTTCCTGCCCGAGGAGATGGGCCGCATGACGCAGGTCACCGAAACCGCCAAGGCGGTGGCCGAGGCCATGCGCGACGCCGGCATCACCACCGGCGCGGACGTGCACTTCGTGCAGGTCAAGTGCCCGCTGCTCACCGCGGCCAAGATCATGGATGCCGCGCGGCGCGGTCATGAACCGGTGACCCACGACACCTACGAATCCATGGGCGCCTCGCGCGGCGCCTCCGCCCTGGGCGTGGCCCTGGCGCTGGGCGAGGTCGAGGCCGGCGCCCTCTCGGACGCGGCGATCTGCCGCGACTGGGGCCTTTTTTCCGGCCGGGCCTCCACATCGGGCGGAATCGAACTGGAAAACAACGTCGTCATCGTCATGGGCATGAGCGACACCGCCGCCAGCCCCTGGGTGATCGACCACGGCGTCATGCAGGACGCCGTCGATGCGGCGGCGGCGCGCGACTGCCTGCGGCGCCTGGGCTTCGACCCGGACCGGGACGCCCGGGCCATCGGCGAGCGCGTGCTCAACATCTTCGCCAAGGCCGAGGCCGCACCCGGCGGCATGGTGCGCGGCGCGCGCCACACCATGCTGAACGACTCCGACATCAACTCCACCCGCCACGCGCGCGCCGCCGTCGGCGCGGTGCTGGCCTCCGTGGTGGGCCAGACCGCGATCTACGTCTCCGGCGGCGCCGAGCACCAGGGACCGCCGGGCGGCGGCCCGTTCGCCATCGTCGCCCGCGCCTGACCCCGACGCCGAATCGAAGGACACCATGGCCGCCTATATCGAACTCGACAATGTATCGCTGCGCTATCCCGGCGGCGACGTCCTGGCGCTGGACGCCACCGACATGGCCATCGGCGAGGGCGACTTCGTCGCCATCGTCGGCCCTTCCGGTTGCGGCAAGTCGACCATCCTCAAGCTGGTGTCCGGACTGATCCATGCCACCACCGGCAACGTCAGCGTGGGCCAGCGCGAAGTCAGGGGCCCCAGCAAGGGGGTGGGCATGGCCTTCCAGAACCCCACCATGCTGCCGTGGCTCACCATCCGCGAAAACGTGATGCTGCCGCTCAAGATCGTCGAGCCCTTCCGCCACGAATATGCGGCCAAGAAGAAGACCGAGTTCGCCGAGCGCGCCGAAGCCCTGCTCAAGAAGGTGGGCCTGGCGGGTTTCGGCGACAAGCGCCCCTGGCAGCTCTCGGGCGGCATGCTGCAGCGCGCCTCACTGTGCCGCGCGCTGATCCACGAGCCGCGCCTCCTGCTGCTCGACGAGCCCTTCGGCGCGCTCGACCAGTTCACCCGCGAGGAGCTGTGGTCGATCATGCAGTCCCTGTGGATGGACGGCAAGCCCACCGTCATCCTGGTCACCCATGACCTGCGCGAAGCGTGCTACCTGGGCACGCGCATCTACATGATGAGCGCCCGCCCGGGGCGCATCCTGGAAATCCGCGACGTCGATTTCGCGCGTCCGCGCACGCTGCAAATGACATTCGCTCCCGAATTCACCGCGCTCGTCCAGCATCTGCGCATGCAGATCGCGGATTCGCGCGGCACCGTAGTGGAGGCCGCATGAAGATGAGCCCCAAGGCGCGGCAGCGCTTTCTCTCCGTGATGTCGGTGGTGGCCCTGTTCCTGATCTGGGAACTGGTGTGCCGCGCCTTCGGCATCAGCGACCTGGTGCTGCCGAAGCCCGGCCAGGTCATCAAGGTGCTCATCGAGCGACTGCCTGCGCTCATGCCGCATGCCACCCAGACGCTCTTCACCACCACGGTCGGCTTCGCCCTCGGCGTGCTGGCCGGCATCGTCATCGGCGTGGTGATCGGCTCCTCGAAGCTCGCCTATGACGTGGCCTATCCGCTGCTGGTGGGCTTTTCCAGCATTCCCAAGGTCGCGGTGGTGCCGATCTTCGTGGTGTGGTTCGGCGCCGGCACGGTACCCGCCATCCTCACCTCGATGGTGATCAGCGTCTTCCCGGTGGTGGTGAACGTCGCCACCGGACTTGCCACCACCGAACCGGAACTGGAGGACGTGCTGCGCGCCCTCGGCGCCACCAAGCGCGACATCCTGTGGAATGTCGGGCTGCCGCGCACCATGCCCTACCTGTTCGCCTCGCTCAAGATCGCCATCACCCTGGCCTTCGTGGGCACGGTGCTCTCCGAGACCGTGGCGGCCAACCGCGGCATCGGCAACGTGATGATGATCGCATCCGGCAATTTCGATGTCGCGCTGGTATTCGCGGGCCTGTTCATCCTCGCCATCCTGGGCGTGGCCCTGTACGCGATCTTTTCCTTCATCGAACTCAAGGTCACCGGCTGGGCGCAGCGCAAGACCGAGTTCGCGATGGTCTGACCTTTTTACCACTCCCCTGAGCAACCGATGAAACCCCTCAAGCAGCTTACGCTCGCGATCTCCTTGGCCGTCGCGTCTCTTGCCGCGCCTGCCGGCGCGCAGGACACCAGGATCAAGTTCACCCTCGACTGGAAGATCCAGGGCCTGCACGCCTGGTACTACTGGGCGCAGGACAAGGGCTACTTCAAGGCCGAGAAGCTCGACCTCAGCATCGACCAGGGCGAAGGCTCCGCGGCGACCGTCACGCGCATCATGTCGGGCACCTACCAGGCGGGCTTCGGCGACATCAATGCGATCGTCCAGAACGCTGCGACCAAGCCGGGCGAAGCCCCGGTCATGGTCTACATGCTCTACAGCCGCGCGCCGTTCGCGCTCATCACCAGGGCCGACAGCCCGATCAAGTCGCTCAAGGATGTCGAGGGCAAGACCCTGGGCTCGCCGGCGGGCGGCGCGGCGCTGAAGGTCTTCACCGCCCTGGCGAAGAAGAACGGCATCGACGAAAAGAAGGTGACCTGGCTCAACATGGCGCCCAACCTGCAGGAGCAGATGCTGCTGCAGGGCCAGGTGCAGGCGTCCGCCGTGTTTTCGGCCACCAGCTACATGAACCTGGTGGCGCAACGCATCGACCCCGACAAGGACATCCGCTGGTACTACTACGCCGACTACGGCCTCGACCTCTACAGCAACGGCGTCATGGTGTCGCCGCAGCTGATCAAGGAGCGTCCGCAAGCAGTCGCCGGCATGGTCAGAGCGATCAACCGCGCATTGAAGGAGTGCGCCGCCCAGCCCGATGCCTGCATGGACAACATGGCCAAGCATGAACCCCTGATGAACAAGGACATCGAGAAGCGGCGCATGATCTACACCCTCAAGAACCTGATGATCACGCCGGAAGCCGCCGAAATCGGCATGGGCGACATCAAGGACGACCGTATGGTCCGCGCCATCGGGCAGCTCAATGAAAGTTACGGGCTGCCGCGCATTCCGACCCCGGGCGAGGTATTCAACCGCAGCTTCCTGCCGGCCAAGGCCGAGCGCATGGTCAAGGCGGGATTCTGATTCGGCGCGGCGGTTAACGCTGCCGCACCCCGGGTTCCGCGCCGGACAGGCCGGACAAGAGGCCGTCGCCGGTCGGCGCAGGCTCGACGGTCTCGTAGTCGCACAGGCAGTTCCAAGGATCGCGCATGACGCACCGCCCCGGACACCGCTCGCATCACGCTTGATAACATCCTGTTTTCCTTCCCGGAGGTAAACCACGTGACCGACACTTACGCTTCGCTCAAGCTGACCCACGCCGCCGCCCTCAAGGCGATCGCGGCCGGTATCGCCAAGGCCACCGCAATGAACCAGCCGCAATGCATCACCGTGGTGGACGACGGCTGCAATCTGCTCGCAGCGGTCCGCATGGACGGGGCCAGGATCGTTTCGATCGATTCTTCGCACCACAAGGCGGTGACCGCGGCTTCATCCCGCGTGCCCTCCGGGCCGCGCGGCGAACCCACGCTCGAACTGAAGCTTGCGATCACCACCCGGGGGCGCAACATTTCGCTCAAGGGCGGCGTGCCGATCATCATCGATGGCGTGTGCGTGGGCGCGGTCGGTGTCGGCTCGGGCACGGGCGAGCAGGACCGCGAAGTCGCGCTGGCTGCGGTGGCGGCAATCGAAGGCGCCAAGACCGACTTCGTCTTCCAGGATTAGCCGGCCCCGGCACGGAGCGCGCGCACGCGTATGTGCGATCACGCGCGCCGCAGCGGCGCGCCGGTGGGCGGCGCCTGTGTGCGCCGCCTGGCGAATTCCGCCTCCTACGCGGCCGGGAGCGGGTCGATGCGCGCATCGGCACCGAAGAGCTCGCTGACGCGTAGGCCGCTGCGGATGTCTTTGAGCTTGTCGGGTCCGCCTGCCGGCATCGGCGAAGAACGTTCGTTGCAATAGCCGAACTCGTTTCCGACAACCCGCCTTCCCGGAATCAGGGCGCGAAGCGCCGGATCGATGAAACCATAGTGACGGAAGTGTCCTATCGTGGTCGGGTCGACTTCCTTGAGGCGGGCGAGCAACAGAGGATCCGCCTGCGGTGGCATTTGGCGTGCCTTGAGCATGGCTGGCTTTCCTATCCGGGTTTGATGCCGGACTGACGTACCGGCTGCGTCCGCCGCTGCCTTTCGGTCCGGCCCGACGCCGCGCACCGGGCGGCGCTGCCGCCCCGCGGTTCGACTGAAGCATGCGCCATGGTGGTCATCCGCATGCCGTGCGCAGAACGGACTCCACCGCGAGCCCCACCGAAAACACCCGGCGATCTTCTCCACCCTGTCCGACGATCATCAGCCCCACCGGGCCGCTGCCAGGCTCGTGACAAGGGACCGTCAATGCGCATCCGTCGATGAAATTCACCACGCTGGGATTGCGCAGGATTTCGTAGTCGATCCGGTTGTACAGTTGCAGGTCGGCCTGGAGCGGCGCCATGGCGGGCGCCCGCATCACGACCGTGGGCATCAGGAGCGCGTCAAAGGGCGCAGCCACCCGCGCGCTTTCGATGATCATCGCCGCCCGTTCTTCCTGCGTGGCGATATAGTCGGCCGCCAGCACCTGGGCGCCGCGCAGGATGCGCGAAGCCACGCGCGGGTCGTAGCCGGCCTGCTTGCGCCCGATGAGATCGCGGTGGATTGCGGCGGCTTCCGGAAGCACCAGCCCGCCATTGCGATTGATGTGCGGCAGGCGCCGCAGCGACTTGAAGCGCACCGGCGACACGTGGGCGCCCGCGCGCGACAGACGCTGCAGCGCCTGTTCGTACGCCTTGGCAACGGCATCGTCCAATCCGTCGAGCACATAGTCCTGTAGGGCGCCGAGGCGCAGGTCCTTGAGCGGCAGCGCCGCGGGCACCGCACACCCCGTCCCGGCGAGGACGCCATCGACCGCCGCACAGCAGGCCACGGTCGCGCCGATCGGACCGATCGAATCCAATGTGGTCGATAGCGGAAAGGTGCCCTGCCTGGAAATTCGGCGCGCGGTCGGCTTGAATCCGGTCAATCCGCACAGTGCGGCCGGGATCCGAACCGACCCGCCGGTGTCGGTGCCGAGCGCCACGGCGGACATGCCGTCCGACACGGATACGGCCGCACCTGCCGAAGAACCGCCGGGTATGCGCCCGGCAGGCCTGTCCCACGGATTGCGCGGCGTGCCGTAGTGGGGATTGATGCCAAGACCGGAAAAAGCGAACTCGACCGTATTGGTACGGCCGATGATGATCGCGCCGGCCTTCCGCAATCGCCGCACCGCCACGGCATCGACCGGCGCCGGCGCGGCATCGGACAGGACCGTCGAGCCCGCAAGCGTGACGTCACCAGCGACATCGAACAAGTCCTTGATCGACACCGGTATGCCCGCCAGCGGCGAGGCGACGATGCCGTGCTTGCGCAGGCTGTCGCTGGCGCGCCGCCGTCAGCGCGGCCTCCCGATAGACGCTGCGGAAGACGTGTGCGCCTTCTCCCGACGGCTCGTCGATGCGCGCCAGCGCCGATTCCACCAGCGCCTGGCTGGTGGTGGTGCCGGCGGCCAGGGCTTCGGCGAGCTTGCTCAAGGTTTCCATGGTCGAAGTATCCTGATGGGGTCGCATGCGCCTGCCGACGGGCCGCACGCGCGCGCATGCTTCTTGCGTCAGACTACACCACCAGCACCGGCTTTGATTCCCCTCATACCCCACATACCCGCGGAGCACCCTCATGAACGAATTGCATGTCGATTGGCTGCTGGCCCGGCCCGGCGAAACCGAACAACACGGCGGTCGCGTCTTGTACGAAGGACCCACCATCGCCGCCGCGCAGGCGGCGCACGCCCCCGGCAATGGCCTGATCGCCCTGCCTGGCCTCGCCAATGCCCATGACCACGGCCGCGCGTTCCGCTCCAGCGCCTTCGGCGGCTTCGACAAGCCCCTGGAGAGCTGGTTGTTCTACCTGGGCGTGGTGCCGGGCATCGACCCCTATCTCACCGCGGCCTCCTCGCTGGCGCGCTCCGCCATGCGCGGCGTGGGCCGGGTCATGGTGCATTACACCCGCGCGCAGGGCCTCACCGACCCGGTGACCGAAGCCAGGGAAGTCGCCCGCGCGGCACGCGATGTCGGTACGCAGATCGCCTTTGCGGTGTCCATGCGCGACATGCAGCCGCTCGCCTACGCGGCCAACGATGCGGTATTGCCGCACCTGCCGGCCACGATTCGCGAAGCCGTCGCCAAGCGCCTGACCGGACCGCAGCCCTCGCCCGCCGAGCAGATGGCGCTGGCCGAAGAAATCGCCCGGGCCTGCCACGGCGACGGCGTCAACGTGCAATACGGACCGAACGCGGTGCAATGGTGCTCCGATGAAATGCTCGGCCTGATCGCCGAGGCCTCCGCCGCCAACGGCCGACAGGTGCACATGCACATGCTGGAGACCCGCTACCAGCGCGAGTGGGCCGACCGCACCTATCCGGACGGCATCTTGAAACACCTCAAGTCCCTGGGCCTGTTGTCGCCGCGGCTGACCCTGGCGCATTGCGCCTGGGCCCGTCCGGAGGAACTCGAGATGATCGCCGATGCCGGCGCGGTGATCGCGGTCAACACCAGTTCCAACCTGGGCCTGCGCTCGGGCATCGCGCCGCTCGCGGAAATGCTCAGGCGCGGCTGCAAGGTCGCCATGGGCATGGACGGACTGGGCCTGGACGAAGACGACGACGCCCTGCGCGAGATGCGCCTGGCCTACCATCTGCACAAGGGTTGGGGCTACGAGGTGGCCGTGTCGCCGGCGCAGGGGGTGTCGTTCGCGGCGCGCCATGGCCGCTATGCGGTGAGCGGCCTCACCAGCAGCGGCACCATCGCCGCCGGCGAGCCGGCGGACCTGCTGGTGCTCGACGGCAAGGCGCTGATGGAAGACCGCGTCTTCGACGATGTCCCGGTGATCGACTTCGTGCTCGCGCGCGCCAATGCGCGGCATATCCGCAAGGTGATCGTCGGCGGCAGGACCATCGTCGATGAGGGCCGTGTGCTGGGCGTGGACTACGAGGCCCTGATGGCCGAGGCGCTGGCCCAGTTGAAGGCGCACATCAACCCGGCGGACACCTGGCGCGCTACTGTGCGCTCGCTCGACGCGGCCCTGAAGCCGTTTTATTTGGCCGGGCGGCACCAGGGCTGCGGCTGAGGCTTCAGGCGAGTTCGAAACCCTCGTACGCGGCCGCCGCCACCGCCCTGCATTTCTCGTCGTAGGCCGGGAATCCCGGCAGGGGCATGAACACGCGCACCTTGCCGGGCACGTTGGCGCCCAGATACCAGGAGTTGCAGCCGGGAAAGATGGTCTGGCCGGCCACCTCGTTGACATGCCCGACCCAGGCGCGCTCGGCGGACGCGTTCGCCTCGATGCGCCGGCGACCCTGCGCGCGCATCCATGCCAGGCATGCGCCGATCCAGCGCACATGCTGCTCGATGGAGACGATCATGTTGGTCAGCACCGACGGGCTGCCCGGCCCGGTGATGGTGAACAGGTTGGGAAAGCCTGCGACCATCAGGCCCAGGTAGTTGAGCGGGCCGGCACGCCATTTCTCGCCCAGGGCGAGGCCGCCGCGTCCGCGGATATCCATGCGCAACAGGGTGCCGGTCATGGCGTCGAAACCGGTGGCAAACACCAGCGCATCGAAACTGTAGTCCTGAGCGCCGGCCACGAGGCCATGCGGGGTGATGCGCTCGATGCCGCCTTGGCTGATGTCGACCAGCCGCACATGGGGCAGGTTGAAGGTCTCGTAATAACCGGAGTCGACGCACAGGCGCTTGCAGGCCACCGGCTGGGACGGCGACAGCAGCGCGGCGGTGGCCGGATCCCTGACCAGCGCGCTGATCTTCCTGCGCACGAATGCGGCGGCGTAGGCGTTGGCCTCCGCGTTGAGCACGATGTCGCCGAAGGCGCGCGTGAAACCCAGGCCGCCCTGGCGCCAGCGTTCCTCGAAGGCGCGCTCGCGCCCCTCCGCGCCGGCCTCAAGCGCGGAGGCGGGGTTGGCATTGAGGTTGGAGCCGAAGCCGGCGGGCATGCGTTCATTGCGCGCGCGAAAGCCGCGGTAGTCGGCCTTGACCCGCGCCTCGTAGGCTGCGTCGAGCGGCGCGTTGCGGGCCGGCACCGAATACGTGGCGGTGCGCTGGAAGACGGTGAGTTCGCGCGCCTGGCGCGCGATGATCGGGATCGACTGCACGGCAGACGAGCCGGTGCCGATCACCGCGACCCGCTGCCCGGTGAAGTCGACCGGTTCATGCGGCCACCGGCCGGTGTGATACGTCGGGCCCGCGAAAGACTCCATGCCGGCAATGGCAGGCAGGTTGGCCGACGAGAGGCAGCCGGTGGCCATGACCAGGAAACGCGCCTGGAACAGTTCGCCGGCTTCGCTGCCGACATGCCACAGGTTCGCCGCCTCGTCGAAGCGCGCGCTCACCACGCGGGTGCCGAAGCGGATGTCACGCTTGAGATCGAAACGCTGGGCGACATGGCGCGCGTAGTCGAGAATCTCCGGCTGCGGCGCGAAACGCTCGCTCCACTTCCATTCCTGCTGCAGGGCCTCGTCAAAGCCGTAGGAATACTCCAGGCTTTCGATATCGCAGCGCGCGCCGGGATAGCGGTTCCAGTACCAGGTGCCGCCGACATCCATGCCAGTTTCCAGCACCTGCGCGGTGAAACCGAGTTCGCGCGCCTTGACCAGCATGTACATGCCGGCAAACCCCGCCCCCACGATCAGCAGGTCATGTACCGCCTTCCCGGACGGTCGGGCCGCCGCTTGCCGCGCATGCATTTTCTATCTCCGTCCCGGCGCCATGACGGCTGGGTTATGCTTCGATGATGGTACACGACGACGGCGCCAGTCCCGGGCGATCAACGGCACTCCGGTGCAACATGGCGCTGCGGAGCCTGGCGTGAACGCCGGTGACATGCCCCTGTGGAAGCTTTCCGCCGCAGACCTCGGCCGCGCCTTTCGTGCCGGCCGCTGCACCCCTGAGGATGCGCTCGACGCCATCCTCGCACGCGTCGCCCTCGTCAATCCGCGCTTGAACGCCATCGTCACCCTCGACGAGGCCGGCGCCCGCGCCGCGGCGCGCGCCAGCGCTTCGCGCTTCGCATCAGGGGCGCCGCTGGGTCCGCTGGACGGCGTGCCGGTGACGGTAAAAGACAACATCGCCGTGGCCGGCCTGCGCGCGACCTGGGGCAGCCGGCTCTTCGCCGACCATGTGGCGACGCTGGACGAGTTGCCTATCGCGCGGCTGCGCGCCGCCGGCGCGGTGATCCTGGGCAAGACCAACACCCCGGAATTCGCCATGGTGGGCCATACCGACAACCTGCTGTTCGGTCTGACACGCAACCCCTGGGACACCACGCGATCGGCCGGCGGTTCCAGCGGCGGCGCGGTGGCCGCCGTGGCGGCCGGCTGCGGGCCGCTGGCGATCG
>CANGUJ010000097.1 GCA_947456845.1 Burkholderiales bacterium
CCTCGCGCCGGGCGACCCGCTGGTGTCGGTATTGCCGCCCGACGCCTCGCAGGAAATCAAGCAGCAGATGATGGCGCTGTACGGCTTCGACCGGCCGGTCCATGAGCAGTATTTCCGCTGGCTGATGCGGGTGGTGCAGGGCGACCTCGGCACCTCGATCCGCACCGGCCGGCCGGTGGACACCGAAATCGGCAAGGCCGTGGGCAATACGCTGATGCTGGCGGCGCTGGCCACCCTGATCGGCTTCGTGCTGGGCACCCTGTTCGGTTTCGTGGCCGGCTACTTCCGCGACACCTGGATCGACAAGGTGGCGTCGGCCATGTCGGTGTTCGGCGTTTCGGTGCCGCATTACTGGCTGGGCATGGTGCTGGTCATCATCTTCTCGGCCACGCTCGGCTGGCTGCCCGCCACCGGCGCCGGGCCGGGCGGCTCGGAATCCTGGCTGTGGGACTGGGAGCATGTCCGGCACCTGATCCTGCCGGCCGTCACCATGTCGGTGATCCCGATGGGCATCATCGCGCGCACCGTGCGCGCCCTGGTGGCGGAGATCCTTTCCCAGGAATTCATCGCCGGCCTGCGCGCCAAGGGGCTCTCGGAAGCCGGCGTGTTCGCCCATGTCGTGAAGAACGCCGCGCCCACCGCGCTGGCGGTGATGGGCATACAGCTGGGCTACCTGCTGGGCGGCTCCATCCTGATCGAAACCGTGTTCTCCTGGCCCGGCACCGGCCTGCTGCTCAACGATGCCATCTTCCAGCGCGACCTGCCGCTCCTGCAGGGAACCATCCTGGTGCTGGCCATGTTCTTCGTGGTCTTGAACCTTGCGGTGGACGTGATGCAAACCGCCCTCGACCCGCGCATCCAGCGCGCCTGACGCCATGAGCACAGCCGCCGAACCCCTGCCTGCCGCGGCCATCCTGCGTTCGCCCGGCTATTGGGTCACCGTGGGGCGGCGTTTTCGCCGCGACCCGGTCGCCGTGATCGCCGCGCTGGTGGTGCTCGCGCTGATCCTGATGGCGGTATTCGCCCCCTGGTTGGCGCCGCACGATCCGCTGCAGGGCATGACCCTGCGGCGCCTCAAGCCGCCCGGCACCGAGGGCTTCCCGCTGGGCACCGACGAGCTCGGCCGCGACATGCTCTCGCGCCTGATCTTCGGCGCGCGCATCTCGCTTTTCATGGGCATCGTGCCGGTGTTCGTCGCGCTCGCCGTCGGCGCGGCCATCGGCATCGTGTCCGGCTATGCCGGCGGCTGGACCAACACCATCCTGATGCGCACCATGGACGTGTTCTTCGCCTTCCCTTCGGTGCTGCTGGCGGTGGCGCTGGCCGGCGCGCTCGGCCCCGGCATCTTCAACGGCATGCTCGCGCTCATCCTGGTGTTCATCCCGCCGATCGCGCGGGTGGCCGAGTCGGTCACCACGGGCGTGCGCACGCGCGACTTCGTCGAGGCCGCGCGCGCCTCCGGCGCTGGCGCGCTGCTGATCATCCGCAAGCATGTGCTGGGCAACGTGCTGGGGCCGATCTTCGTCTACGCCATGAGCCTGATCGCGGTGTCGATGATCCTGGCGTCCGGGCTGTCCTTCCTCGGCCTCGGGGTCAAGCCGCCCCAGCCGGACTGGGGCCTGATGCTCAACACCCTGCGCACCGCCATGTACAGCCAGCCGCTCCTGTGCGCGCTGCCCGGCGTGATGATCTTCATCACCTCGATCTCGTTCAACATCATGACCGACGGCCTGCGCTCGGCGATGGACATCAAGGCATAGGATGAAACGATCCCCACATCCGCGATGCGCGCCGCTCCCTGCGGGGGCGGCCCGCTTCCCTGGCGGGGGTTCGGCCCCGCCCTGCACGGGGGCGGCCCGCCCGGACCTGACATGACCTCCCCGTTGCTCGAAGTGCGCGGCCTGGTCAAGCAGTTCCCGGTCAGGAAGAACCTGTTCGGGCGCGCCACCACCTTCGTTTCCGCGGTCGACGGCATCGACTTCGACCTGTTCGAAGGTGAAACCCTGGGCGTGGTGGGCGAATCCGGTTGCGGCAAGTCGACCACCGCGCGCCTGTTGATGCACCTGATCGAACCGACCGCGGGCACCATCCGCTTCGGCGGCAGGACCGTCGGCACGGCCGAGCTGCCCGTCAAGGAATTCCGCCGCCAGGTGCAGATGGTGTTCCAGGACAGCTACGCCTCGCTCAACCCGCGCCTGACGGTGGAGGAGTCGATCGCCTTCGGCCCCACCGTGCATGGCGTGTCGCAGCGGGAGGCCAACGCGCGCGCGCTGTCCCTGCTCGAGCGCGTGGGGCTGGACCCCAGGCGGTTCGCCGGGCGCTTCACCCATGAGCTTTCCGGCGGCCAGCGCCAGCGCGTCAACATCGCCCGCGCGCTGGCCCTGCAACCGCGCATCCTGGTGCTCGACGAGGCGGTGTCCGCGCTCGACAAGTCCGTCGAGGCGCAGGTGCTCAACCTGCTGGCCGACCTCAAGGAAGCGTTCGGCCTGACCTACCTGTTCATCAGCCACGACCTCGAAGTCGTGCGCTTCATGTCCACCCGCGTGCTGGTGATGTACCTGGGCCGGGTGGCCGAACTCGGGCCCACCGAGGCGCTCTATACCGGCAGCCGTCATCCCTACACCACGGCGCTGCTCGGCTCGCTGCTGTCGATGGACCCGGACCATCGTACCGCGGCGCCGCCGATCACCGGCGACCCGCCCAACCCGATCGACCCGCCCCCCGGCTGCCGCTTTCACACCCGCTGTGCCTACGCCGAGGGCGTATGCTCGGCGCGCATGCCGGCCCTGCTCGCCGGTGCGGCCGATGCGGCGCCGCACTGGGTGGCCTGCCACATGCATGCCCCGCGCTCCGGCCACTCGAAACTCAAGGCCGGCGCCGCGCCGGAGACCGCATGACCCCCGGCAGCGGCGACGAAGCCATCCTCGACATTTCCGGCCTGCGGGTGACCTTCACCGGCGGCCCCAGGCCGGTGCGCGCCGTCGACGGTGTCGACCTGAAGCTCTGGCGCGGTGAGGTGGTCGCCCTGCTGGGCGAGTCCGGGTCGGGCAAGAGCGTCACCTTGCGCTCCATCCTGCGCCTGCATCCGGAGAAAAAGACCCGCATCGAAGGCGGCATCAGGGTGCAGGACGTCGACGTCCTGCGGTTGAAAGGCCGGGCGCTGGCGGATTTTCGCGGCAAGAGGGTGTCGATGATCTTCCAGGAGCCGATGCTGGCCATGGACCCGGTCTACACCGTCGGCCGGCAGATCACCGAGTCCATCATCAAGCACGAGAACGTCTCGCCGGATGAAGCGCGCCGGCGCGCGCTGACCCTGTTCGAGCAGGTGCGCATTCCCAGCCCGGCGCGCCGGCTCGATGCCTACCCCCACGAGATGTCCGGCGGCATGCGCCAGCGCGCCATGATCGCCCTGGCGCTGGCCTGCAACCCGCAGGTACTGCTGGCCGACGAGCCCACCACCGCGCTCGACGCCACCGTGCAGGTGCAGATCCTGCTGCTGCTGCGCGAGTTGCAGCACCAGCTCGGCCTGTCGATGATCTTCGTCACCCACGACATCAGCGTCGGGGTCGAGGTGGCCGACCGCATCGCCGTGATGTACGCCGGACGCATCGTCGAGATCGGCAGCGTGCGCGACGTGATCCGTTCGCCGCGCCACCCCTACACGATCGGTCTCATGTCCACCCGCCCGCACGGCGGGCGCCTCCTGGGCAACCGCCTGCCGGCGATTCCCGGCAGCCCGCCAGACCTGGCCAACCTGCCGCCGGGCTGCGCCTTCGCGCCCCGTTGCCCGCATGCCGGCGAGGTCTGTGGCGTGTCCGCGCCGGCGCCGGTGGAGGTGTCGGCGGGGCATTGGGTGCGGTGTGTCCGCACGGATTTGACGGCCAAGGCCTGAGCCGCGCGCTGCACGGCTTTCGCAGCCTTATGCCTTTGGCGTGTACTCCACGCCAGAGAGCCCCTTGAAATGCCGATCAATTGTGATCAGTCGCGCGTTGGAAAGGTCCGCTGTCGCATATACGATTGCATCTGCCGTCGCCAATCGATGAGTCCGCGCGAGTTGCGCCGCGTGTAGCGCGATCGGTTCGGTAAGCGGGATGACGCGACCCAGGCGCGTACCCGCGACTACGGTTTCGGCCTGCTCTTCGGTTAGCTCGCGCAGGCACCATTTGTAGAGCTCGTGCAAAACGAGCGTGGGCACGATCAGGTTGTCGGCGTCAGCGAAAACCCGCGTGAAACGCTTGCCTAAAGCAGTGCCGGTGACCCACTCGACCCAGACGCAAGTGTCTGCAACCACCATGGGTCAGTTGGCCTTTGATTTCTTCTTTGCGGAAGCAACTCTCGATAGTCGATCAGCGCGATCATTGCGATCCCGGTATCCGTCCGGGTTTGCCCCGCGACCAAGCCCGAACAGATCTTCCATACGGGGCTGTGGAACCAGCTTGAGGGTGCGGCCGATCCGCAGAAATTCGAATTTCTGTCCGGGTTTCAAACCCAATTCTTCCCGAACATCCTTGGGAATGGAAATCTGGAACTTTGCCGACAGCGTGGTTGCGCTCATGTGGAGTCATGATCGATCAAAGGAGCGTAAGAATACCGCAACTCCTCAAAGACCTGCACCGGGAATAGTGGCTCGACCTACAATCTTTGATCTGCTGCCAATGGATCGTGACAAGCCCCATGCCCCGCCCCTTCTTCCGCGCCGACCAGGTCGGCAGCCTGTTGCGCCCCGCCGCGCTCACCGAGGCGCGCGAACGCTTCAAGGCCGGCACCATCGACCACGCCGCGCTGCGCGCGGCTGAAGATGCGGCCATCCGCGACATCGTGCGCCGCCAGGAGGAGATCGGTTTCGAGGTGGTGGTCGATGGCGAGTTCCGGCGCGAGAACTGGTGGATCGACTTCGTCGCCGCGTTGAAGGGCGTGGAAATCCGCGACGGCGATGCCAGACAGGCCTTTGTCGCGCCCGGCGCGGATGACCATGGGCACGATCACGGCTGGAAATACGTGCCGAAGAACGTGGTCACCACCGGCCGTGTGCATCTTGACGCGCCGGTCAATGCGGCGGACTTTGCCATCCTCAAGGGTGCCACCACCCGCACCGCCAAGATCACCCTGCCTTCGCCGACGCGCCTGCATTTTCACGGCGGCCGGGCGGCGGTGTCGCGTGAGGCCTATCCCGATATCGAAGCGTTCTTTGCCGACCTGGCCGCGGTGTACCAGCGCGAGATCGCGGCCCTTGAGGAGGCCGGCTGCCGCTACATCCAGATCGACGACCCGCTGATGACCTATTTCATCAGCGACCGCCTGCGTGCCGAGGTGCGCGAGGCGGGCGACGATCCCGACGCGCGCCTGGCCCGGTATGTCGAGCTGACCAACGCCTGCATCGCCAGGCGGCGGCCGGATACCGCTATCGGCATCCACGTGTGCCGAGGAAACTCGCGCAGCGGCTGGATCGCCGAAGGCGGCTACGAACGCATCGCCGAGGCTGTGCTGGGTGGCCTGAAGCCAGACCATTTCCTGCTTGAATACGACGACGAACGCTCCGGCGATTTCGCGCCCTTGCGCCATGTGCCCCGCGGCATGAAGGTGGTGCTGGGCCTGGTGACGACCAAGCGCGGCCAGCTCGAAAGCGCGGACGAACTGAAGCGGCGCATCGACGATGCCGGCCGGCTGGTGCCGCTGGAGAACCTGGCCTTGTCGCCGCAGTGCGGTTTCGCCAGCACCGTGGAAGGCAACATCATCAGCATGGAAGACCAGTGGGCCAAGCTCTCCCGCGTGGTCGACGTGGCTCGAGCCGTGTGGGGCGCGGGAAGCTAGAGCAGCCTGAAGGCAGCGATGGTCACCAGCGTCGGCGGCAGCGCGGCCAGCAGCAGGCCGAGCGGGTTCAAGGCGTTGTCCTCGAGGTAGTCCTTGAGGATGGCGAACCCCGCCGGGTTGGGCGCGTTGGCGATGATGGTGAGGCCCCCGCCGGTCACCGCGCCGGCGACCAGGGCCACCTTGAATTCGTCGGACAGCCCCTCGACCAGCGAGCCCAGGTAGGTGAGCGCGGCGTTGTCGGTGATCGCGGTCAGCGCGGTGGCGCCGTAGTACACCTGGTCGGCCGACATCGACAGCAACGCGGGCTTCAGCCACCACTGTTGCTGGCCGCCCAGCACCACCAGCCCGGCGAGAAAGAAGGCCACCATCAGGCCCTCGCGCAGCACCAGCCGGTCCTGGTAGCGCTCGTAGGCATGGGCGAAACCGATGAAAAAAAGCATCAGGCCCATGAAGATGCCGGGGTGATGGGCGAAGGCGACGACCCCGACCAGGAAGGCCAGGTGCACCAGCGTGACCATCACCGGCACGTTCATGTCGCGCGTCGGTGCCGCGGCAAGGGCGGACAGTTCGCGCCGGAACAGCAGGGTCACGCCGACGGCGTTGATTACCACCGCGATGGCCGCCTTCCAGCCGAAGGTGGAGATCATGAACGCGAAGTTCCAGCCCCAGGTGTCGGCCACCATGAGAACAGGCGGCGCCGCGAAGGGCGTGAGCGTGCCGCCGATCGAGATGTTGACGAACAGCACACCGATGGTGGCGTACTTGAGGCGGTTGGACAGGCCAGCGGCGAAGAAGCGGTCGCGCAGCAGCAGGGCGGCCAGGGTCATCGCCGCCGGTTCGGTGATGAACGAACCCAGGAGCGGCACCAACGCCATGGTGGTGAAGTAGAAGGCCTGGGCGGGACGCAGCGGCAGCAGGGAGCTGGTCACGCGCACGCTGGCGGCCGCCAGAAGCAGGATGGGCCGGCTCGCCGCCACCACCATGATCGCGAACACGAACAGCGGCTCGGTGAAGTCGCGCGAATCGATGTAGCTGGTGGCCGCCTCGCGGCCGCTGAGGAAGAGCATTGCCACCAGCAGCACCATGGCCCAGAAGCCGAACACCACCTCGACCTCGCCCAGCAGGTGGAAGAGACGCGCGTGCGACGGGTTTTGCGCCGCCAGGTGCTCGAAGAACTTGGTGGAGAAGGTGTGGATGAGCGCGATGGCGAAAATCACCGCGGCGACCGTCTGTAGGGTGGTGGGGTTCACTGTCGTATTCCTTGTGCTTGCATCGCGGACGCGGCCGGCGAGCGTCGTTGGATCGAAGCGCATCTTGGTCCGCCGCGCGCGCCATGCCTATGAGAGGAAACCCGGGCGCCGCCGCCGGTGCTGCGTGCGCCGATGACTGCGCGCCTCATGCGAAGGTGATGTCGCGCGCGGCCCGGCTGATGGCCAGCACCGCCGGATGCGTGAGCCTGCGCTCGCCCGAAATGGCGAAGATCTGGTCGGTCACCTCGTCGGTCTCGCCGACGCGCCGCACGTCGAACTGCTGCTCGATCTGCGCGGCCACCAGCGCCGGGGCGACGAAAAACCCCGCGCCTTCCTGGCCGAAGGCCTTGAGGAGCGCGGTGTCGTCGAACTCCGCGACCACCCGCGGGCGGATGTCCTGCTGCTCGAACCAGCGCAGCACGCGCTTGCGCAGGGCCGAGTCCTCGCCGTGCAGGAGCGCCGGCGCGCCGTCCAGGCTCCCGGGAAATCCGCGCCGCAGGCGCGCGGCGAGCGCCGGCGCGGCCAGGAACGCGACGCCGCACTCGCCCAGCAGGTGGTTGAAGCCGCGCACGTTGAGCGAGGCGTCCATCGGCCGGTCCGAGATCACCAGGTCGAGGCGATGCACCGACAGCTCCGCAAGCAGGTCCGCCAGGCGGCCTTCGCGGCAGATCAGCCGCGGTGCCCGATCCAGCGCCAGCGCCGGCTGCAGGATACGGTAGGTCAGCGAGCGCCCGACGACATTGGATACGCCGACGCGGAAGTCGGATTGCCGTGCGCCCAGCGGCTGGCGCAGCGCCGCCTGCAGTTCCTCCCCGGCGGAGAACGCCCGCTCGGCGTACTCCATCACCATGCGCCCGGTGTCGGTGAGTTCCAGGTTGCGGCCGGCGCGCCGGAACAGCGGTTCGCCGATGGCCTCCTCGAGCAGGCGCATCTGGCCGCTGATCGACTGCGGCGTCACATGCAGGCGCTCGGACGCCTTGGCGACGCCGCCCGCCTTGGCGATGGTCCAGAAGTAGTGCAGGTGCTTGTAGTTGAGTGCGCGCATGGTTGTCTGGGAGCTTGCGGGTGGGCGGAATCGGGTCAGGGTTAACCTTGGTGGGTGGAAAAGTTTCTCAGGGTTAATACTAAGGATAAACATTACTTACTGATACAGATTACTCCAAAAAAACGAATTTATTCGAAATATAAATCGACTTTTCTCGGCACGGCTCGAGCACTACATTCGCCGTTCGTATCAAACCGCCCGAACCGGAACCGCGCGGCCGTTCGCCTGCGGCAGGTGGGTCCCTCTGCCAGCGCCCGGGGCCTGCAAGGTCCGGTCGAAGTCTTCTCAAACCGCATGTCATCTCTTGCAAAGGATTTCCACCATGGAACGTCGTGACTTTCTGAAAAAAGCTTCTGTTGGCGCCGGCACGGGCGCCGCCATCCTCGGCGCGCCCGCCATCGTCAGCGCCCAGCCCACCGTGCGCTGGCGCTGCTCGTCGGGCTTCCCGAAATCGCTGGATACCCTCTTCGGCGGTGCCGAAGACGCCGCCAAGCGCATCAGCGAGGCTACCGGTGGCCGCTTCCAGATCACCGTCGCCGCCGCCGGCGAGATCGTGCCCATGCCGCAGGCGGCCGACGCGGTCGCCTCGGGCACCGTCGAATGCTCGCACACCGCAGCGTTTTACTATGTCGGCAAGGATCCCGCGTGGGCGTTCGGCACCGCCGTGCCCTTCGGCATGAACTTCCGCCAGCACAACGCGTGGTGGAAGATGGGCGGCGGCGAGAAGCTGTTCAACGACTTCCTCAAGCCGCAGGGCATGCAGTACATCCTGGCGGGCAACACCGGCGCGCAGATGGGTGGCTGGTTCCGCAAGGAAATCAATTCGATGGAAGACGTCAAGGGCCTGAAGATGCGCATCGCCGGCCTCGGCGGCCGGGTGTGGCAGGCCGCCGGCGCGGTGCCGCAGCAGATCCCCGGCGGCGACATCTACCCATCGCTCGAGAAAGGCACCATCGACGCGGCCGAATGGGTGGGGCCGTATGACGACGAGAGACTCGGCTTCAACAAGGTCGCCCGTTTCTACTACTACCCGGGCTTCTGGGAAGGCGGCGCGGCCCTGGGCTGGCTGGTCAACGACAAGGCCTGGAACGCGCTCACCCCGGAATACCGCGCGATCTTCACCTCCGCATCCCTGGAGGCCAACGCGGTGATGATGGCCAAGTACGACGCCCGCAACCCGCCGGCGCTGCGCCGCCTGATCGCCGGGGGCACCCAGATCAAGCCGTTCCCGCGCCCGGTGCTCGAGGCCTTCTACAAGGTGGCCCAGACCATGTACCAGGAAATCGGCTCGACCAACGCCAACTTCAAGCGCATGCATGACAACTACAGCGCTTTCCAGAAGGAATCGGCGAGCTGGATGCGGGTGACGGAGAACACCTTCGACGACTTCATGGCGGCGATGCTGCGTTCCTGATTTTTCGTGGTGCAGTGGCACGGCACAGGCCCCGCACGACGGGGCCCGTGCCGCGGCCTTGTGCCTTTTGTCCAACAAGAATCATGTCCGCCGGGGCACGCCCGCGCGGATGCAACATGACAGGTGCAAGGCATGAACGGCATTCTCGCTTTGACGAGGTTCATCGACGGCGTGAGCGAGCGCATCGGCCGCTTCGTCTACTGGCTGCTCCTGATCGCGGTGCTCATCAGCACGGTCAACGCGATCACCCGCAAGGCCTTCAACATCGGCTCGAACGCCTTTCTCGAGGCGCAGTGGTACCTGTTCGCGGCCGTGTTCATGCTGGGCGCGGGCTACGTGTTCCTGCACGACCAGCATGTGCGCATCGACATCGTCTCCAGTCGCCTGAAGCGCAAGACCCAGGTGCTCATCGACGTCATCGGCATCGCCCTGTTCTTGATCCCGCTGTGCCTGGTGGTGGCCTACATGGCCCTGCCCTCGGTCATGCTGGCCTACAACACCAATGAGGTGTCGGCCAACCCCGGCGGGCTGACCCGCTGGCCGCTCTACGTGCTGGTGCCGATCGGCTTCGTGCTGCTGGCCGTGCAGGCCCTGTCCGAACTCATCAAGCGCGTCGCCTTCCTGATGGGGCGCGCGCCCGACCCGCACGCCAAGCCCGAGAAGACCGACGAGGAGATGCTGCTGGAGGAACTGCAGCGGGAACTCGCCGCCGAGGAAGCAAAAAAAGGGGCAGCTAAATGAACTGGATCGCCGCCAACCTGCCGCCGATCATGTTCGGCTCGCTGCTGGTGCTGCTGCTCACCGGCTTTCCGGTCGCCTTCGGGCTGGCCACCTGCGGCATCCTGTTCGGCCTGATCGCGGTCTGGCTCGAACTCGCGCCTGCGCAGTTCTTCAACGCCCTGCCGCTGCGCGTGTACGGCATCATGTCCAACGACACGCTGCTGGCCATCCCGTTCTTCACCTTCATGGGCCTGATCCTCGAACGCAGCCGCATGGCCGAGGACCTGCTGGAGACCATCGGCCAGGTGTTCGGGCCGCTGCGCGGCGGCCTGGCGGTCGCGGTGGTGGTGGTCGGGGCGATGCTGGCCGCTACCACC
>CANGUJ010000098.1 GCA_947456845.1 Burkholderiales bacterium
ATGCCGACATCCTCTCCGACCTGGCCGCCGCGCTGGCCGGCAGCCTGGGCATCGCCCCCACCGGCAACATCGACCCGGAGCGCCGCTACCCCTCGATGTTCGAGCCGATCCACGGCTCGGCCTTCGACATCATGGGCAAGGGGCTGGCCAACCCGGTCGGTACGTTCTGGTCCTGCGTGATGCTGCTGGAGCACCTGGGCGAGACCGCCGCCGCGGCGCGCCTGATGGCCGCCATCGAATCCGTGACGGCGAACAAGGCGCTGCACACCGGCGACCTGGGCGGCACGGCAAAAACCGTCGACGTCACGCGCGCGGTGATCGCCGCCCTCGGGCACTGACCTGAAGGAGGCAGGCCGCGCCTCGCAGCACCGGCGCGCCCGCGGCACATGGCGCACCGGGCGGACCACGCCGGCGGTCGTGTGGATGGCACCGGGTCGGCGCGCCTCCATCGGCCTGCGCAGTGCGCGCATGGCGTCCCAGCGATCGACGTTCAGTTCAGGCGGTTGGCATACTCGCTGCGCGCGGTTTTGGCACGGTCCAGGGCGGCGGCAAGGTACGCGGCGGTGGGGCGCCCCCGCGCGGCCGCCTGCTGCAGCCAGAAGACCGCCTCGCCGCGATCGGCGCTCACCTGGGGGCCATAGATGTCGCTGCCGAGCAGCAGCATGACGCCGACGACCTCCTGGGCGCGGGCGTGGTCGCGGATCGCGGCCCAGTAGAAGAACTGGTAAGCCTCGCGGAATCGCCCGGCGGCATAGGCTGACTCGGCCTTGGCGACCGAGTCTTCCACGGTCTCCACGTACGTATCGTCGTTCAGCAGCGCGACCTGCGCCCAATCAGGCGCGGAAGCCGGGTAGCCGGTGCCGCCTTCGGCGGACACCCAGCCCTGCGCCCCCCCTGGCGCGGAGACGAGCATCAGGGCGGTGGTGGCGGCGATGGCGAACAGTTTGCGAGCGTTCATGATTCCCTCCGTTTCGGTTGCATTTGCTCCGGCTCCAAGCGGGCCGGTGCATGCATGATGGTCGGAGAGACTGCGGGCCGCTACCCGTCAGCGCGCCGCCGATGTGCGCAAACGCACCTGCGAACGCGCGGGCCGGGCAGACGCGTGAACTGCGTCACGCTCCACACCCGCGCAGCCGTGAACTGGTTCGCACGCGGCGGCAGCGGCGGCCGCGCTTCCCGCCGGGCAGCGGCATGCCGGAGCTCAGGCGATGCTGTTCCACATCTCCATGTCGCGCTCGGCGGTCCAGATGCGCGGGTTCTTGATGCCGGAGGCCTCGTCGTAGGCGCGGCTCACATCGAAAGGCATGCAGTGTTCGTAGATCGGGAAGCTGCCGTAGACCGGGTCGAGCCTGGCGCGGGTATCGGCGTACACCTGCTTCAAGTCCTTGCCCGCCGCAACCCCCTCCTTCGCGCAAGCCAGCAGCTGGCGCACGAAGTTTTGCGTGAAGTCGATCGCCTTGATCGAATCGGCAGCGTTCTTCAACGCCGGGCCGCGCCCGGGTACAAGTGAGGTGGGCTTCAAGGCGCGCAGCTTGTCGAGCGTGTCCGGCCACTCCTCGAGCTGGGCGTCGCCGGTGTAGATGCCGGCGTTGTATTCGACCAGGTCGCCCGAGAACAGCGTGCCTTCGGAGGGCAGCCAGGCAATGGTGTCGCCGCGCGTGTGGCCTGGGCCGATCTGCATCAGGTTGACCTCCAGCTTGCCCATGTGGACGGTCATGTTCTTCTCGAACACCATGGTGGGCCAGGTGAGACCGGGTACCGAATCGGCGTTCTGGAACAGCCGCGGGAAGCGCTCGTACTCGCTCTGCCAGTCTTCCTTGCCGCGCTCGACGATCAACTCGTAAGTGGGCTTGCTGGCGATGATCTGCTCGGCCTTGTAGGCCGAGGCGCCCAGCACCCGCACCGCATGGTAGTGGGACAGCACCACGTACTTGATGGGCTTGTCGGTGACCTTGCGGATGTTGGCGATCAGGTCCTGCGCCATCACCGGTGTGGCGGTGGCGTCGACCACCATCACGCCGTCATCGCCGATGATCACGCCGGAATTCGGATCGCCCTCGGCGGTGTAGGCCCAGCCGTGCTCGGAGAGCCGCTCGAAGGTGGTTTTCTTGGCCGTCATGTCGGCCTTGGAGGCGAACGCTTTGCTCATCTTTGGGCTCCGTCGGAATTGCCGCGCTGTGGTCGAAACCCGAAATCTTACTCTGCCGCCGGGGCTTACCGCGGCGCGCGACCGCGGGTTCAGCGGCCGCCCAGGCCGTTGAACATCACCCGGGTGACTTCGGCCGCATAGTCGGCGTAGGTGAGCGGCCCGTCCGGCGAGAGCCAGGTGAAGGTCCAGTTCATCGCGCCCATCAGCATCATGGTGAGCGCGCGCAGGTTGGCGGAGTTGACGCGCTGCGGGAAGGCGCGCCGGATCGCGTCGGCGAACGCGTCGACCACCGCCCGCTCGCGCTCGACGATGCGCTCGCGCTGCGCTTCGCCGAGAAACTTGACGTCGTTGAGCAGCGCGATGTGACGGGTGCGTGCGGTCCGGTAGGCATCGAGGAAACCCGCGATCAGCCATTGGAGTTCGTCGCGCGGCTTGGCGCCCTGGCTTGCGGCCCGCTCGCGCACCTGCACCGCGATGTCGAGCAACTGCCGGGTATGGCGATCGAGCAGGTCATACAGGATGGCTTCCTTGCTCTCGTAGTAGTGGTACAGGCGCGCCTTGGAGGCGCCGCTCTTCTCCGCGATATCGGTCATGGAGCAGGCGGCGTAGCCGGCCTCGGCGAAGGCCGCCGCGGCATTCTCGAGGATCGCCGCGCGCTGCGACTCGTAGTCTGCCGCCTGGGTGCGCGCCATCGCTCAAGCCCTGCCCGGCGCCACGCGTTCGGCACGGCACGGCACCGGATTAGCGTTCGTCATAACTGACCACGACCCGCGCGGTGAGCGGATGGGCCTGGCAGGTGAGGACGAAGCCGCGCGCGGTTTCATGCGGCTCGAGCGAAAAGTTGCGCTCCATGCGCACCTCGCCCTCGAGCACGCGGGCGCGGCAGGTGCAGCACACGCCGCCCTTGCACGCATAGGGCAGGTCCATTCCCGCCGCAAGGCCGGCGTCGAGCAGCGCCTCGCCGTCGAACGGCACGCGCAGCGCGCGCGCCTTGCCGTGCTGGATGAGCTGCACCTGCGCCGACGGGGCGCCCGCATCCGCCACCCTGCGCGGGCCGGCGGCGGGCAGGGGTGTGCCGAAACGCTCGACATGGATTTTTTCGCGCGCCACCCCGGCGGCCATGAGCGCCGACTCGGCCGCATCCATCATCGGCCCCGGCCCGCAGATGAAGGCCTCGTCGATGGTGTCCGCGGGAACCAGGGCTTCCAGGAACTGCGCGCAGCGCTCGGCGTCGAGCAGGCCGTTGAAGAGCGCCACCTCCTGCGGCTCGTCGCTGATCACGTGGTAGAGCGCCAGCCGGCCGAGATGACGGTTCTTGAGTTCCTCGAGTTCCTCGGCGAACATGATCGAGGCTACCGAGCGGTTGCCGTAGATCAGGCTGAAGCGGCTGGCCGGCTCGCTCTCGAGCAGGGTGCGGATGTTGGAGAGCACCGGCGTGATGCCGCTGCCTCCGGCGAAGGCCACATAATGCTTGCGATGCGCCGCATCCACGGGCGTGAAGAAGCGCCCGTCGGGCGTCATGACATCGATGACCATGCCGGGCCGGAAGGTCGCGGCGGCGAATCCGGAGAAGCGGCCGCCCTCGATGCGCTTGATGCCCACGCGCAGTTCGCCGTGGCGCTCGTAGTCGGACACCGCGCAGCAAACCGAGTAGGAACGGCGCAGTTCCTCGCCGTCGACCATCGCCTTGAGGGTGATGAACTGGCCCTGCGCGAAACGGTAGGCGTCGCGCAATGCGGCCGGCACGGCGAAGCGCACCGATATGGCGTCGGCGGTCTCCCGCCGTACATCAGCGATGGCAAGCGGGTGGAAAGCGGGACTCGAACTCATAAGGGCTTGAAATAGTCGAAAGGCTCGCGGCAGTCCACGCAGCGATACAAGGCCTTGCAGGGCGTGGAGCCGAATTGAGAGAGCAGTTCGGTGCCGGCCGAGCCGCAGTGCGGACACGCCGGGGTCTTCTGCATGTTCGCGCCGCGTGGCACCAGGCGAATGATCTGGCCGTCGCGGCTGCCGGCCGGGGCCGGTGGCGCGATGCCGAATTCCTTCAGGCGCGCGCGCCCTGTTGTGGTGATCCAGTCGGTGGTCCAGGGCGGCGCAAGCCGGGTGACCACGCGCACAGCGATGCCGGCCCGGGTCAGCGCCTCGCGGATATCGCTTTCGATGACATGGGTGGCCGGGCAGCCCGCATACGTGGGCGTGAGGCTTACCTCGACCCCGTCATCGCCCACGGCGATGCCGCGCACGATGCCCAGGTCCACCACCGAGATGACCGGGATCTCGGGGTCGGCGACCGTGGCCAGCACCGCCCAGGCCCGCTCGACGGTGTCCGCGAAATAGGGGTCTGACCCCATTTCTTTCATGCCCGCGCTTTCTTCACCATTGCGCGCCGGGGTGGGCGCGCGCCAGGCTTTGCATCTCGGCCAGCAGGTATTCGAAGTGCTCGCTGTGCTGGCCGCGACGGCCGGCGCTGGTGAAGGCGCACGCGGCGGGCAGGGTCAGGGTAGCCTCCTCGAGCACGGCGCGGACCTGGGCATCCCAGCCGGCCTTGAGGTCGGCACCGCGCACGCCGATGCCGCGCGCGGCCAGGTCTTCCTCCAGCGCGTCGGCGGCGAACAGCTCGTTGCAATAGGGCATGAGCTGGTCGAGGGCGCGCTGGCAGCGGGCATGACTGTCCGCGGTCCCGTCGCCGAGGCGCACTACCCAGTCGGCGGCATGGCGCAGGTGGTAGGCGGTTTCCTTGGCGGATTTCGCCGCGATCGCGGCCAGGTCCCGATCGGCGGAATCCGTCAGGGCGCCCCAGCATTGCGCCTGCCAGGCGAAAAACAGCAGGTTGCGCACGACCGTGAAGCCGTAGCAGGCGCCGTGCGCGCGGCCGCGCTCGATGCCGCTATTGGGCAGCTCGCACAGCGTGAAATTGCGGAACTCGGCCGTGTCGCGGAAATAGGCGAGCGCATCCTCGTCGCGCCCGGCGCCCTCGAGCCGGCCCGCGTGGGTGAGCAGAAGGCGCGCCTGCCCGACCAGATCGAGGGCGATGTTGGTGAGCGCGATGTCTTCTTCCAGCACCGGGCCGTGGCCGGTCCACTCGGCCAGGCGTTGTCCGAGCACCAGGGAAGAGTCGCCCAGGCGCAGGAGGTATTCGATATGCGGGTTCATCGTCTTCGATCGGGCACAGGCGGCGCGCAGGCGCTACATGTGCTCGACTTCCTTGGGCAGCTTGTAGAAAGTGGGGTGGCGGTACACCTTGTCGGCCATCGGATCGAACATCTCGGCCTTGTCGTCCGGATCGCTGGCCGTGATCGCCTCCGAGGGCACCACCCAGATCGATACGCCCTCCATGCGGCGGGTGTAGACGTCGCGCGCCATCTGCACGGCCTGCTTCGCGTCGACCGCGTGCAGGCTGCCGACATGGCGGTGATCGAGTCCCTGCTTGCTGCGGATGAACACCTCCCACAGCGGCCATTCCTTGCGTTCCATGATTGCGTTCTCCTCAGGGTCGGCGTTGGGTCAGGCGGCGCGCTTGCGGGCGCGGGCGCCCTGCTTGCGCGCATGGGCCAGCGCCGCTTCGCGCACCCATGCGCCGGCCTCATGCGCCTCCACTCGGGTGGCGAGGCGCTCGCGATTGCAGGGACCTTCGCCGCCCACCACCCGCCAGAATTCGTCCCAGTCGATCGGGCCGATGTCGTAATGCCCGCGCTCGGCATTCCACTTGAGTTGCGGGTCGGGAATGGTCAGGCCCAGCAGTTCGGCCTGCGGCACGGTGGCGTCGATGAATTTCTGCCGCAGGTCGTCGTTGGAAATGCGCTTGATGCCCCATGCCGCGGATTGTCCGCTGTGCACCGAGTCCTTGTCAGGCGGGCCGAACATCTGCACCACCGGCCACCACCAGCGGTTGAGCGCGTCCTGCGCCATGGCCTTTTGCGCCGTGGTGCCGCGGGACAGCGCCAGCATGATGTCGAAACCCTGGCGCTGATGGAACGACTCCTCCTTGCAGATGCGGATCATGGCGCGCGCGTACGGCCCGTAGGAACAGCGGCACAGCGGGATCTGGTTCATGATGGCCGCGCCGTCGACCAGCCAGCCGATGGCGCCCATGTCGGCCCAGGTGAGCGTGGGGTAGTTGAAGATCGAGGAGTACTTGGCGCGCCCGGCGTGCAGCGCCTCGAGCATCTGGTCGCGCGACACGCCCAGGGTTTCGGCCGCCGCATACAGGTACAAGCCGTGGCCGCCCTCGTCCTGCACCTTGGCCATGAGAATGGCCTTGCGCTTGAGCGAAGGGGCGCGGGTGATCCAGTTGCCTTCCGGCAGCATGCCCACCACCTCGCTGTGGGCATGCTGGGAAATCTGCCGCACCAGCGTCTTGCGGTAGGCCTCCGGCATCCAGTCGCGCGGCTCGACCTTGCGGTCTGCGGCGATGCGCGCGTTGAACGCGGCCTCCTCGGGCGTGGACGCGGGGGCCAGCGTGGGCGCGCCGGCCAAATCCATGGCTTGGGTGTACATGCGATGACTCCGGCAATCTTGAGAACGCGCGGATCATATAATAAACCGACCGGTTGGTCAATTAAATACCAGGCAGAGGGTCCCTCGTCTAGAATGGGCGCATGGCCGCCTTCGCCGTCGCGCCCGGCGACTCGCCATCCCTGCCCGCTGCACGGGCCAACCACCAACCAGCGGTCAGAAACAATCTCGCGTGAACACCCTGGGCCGCCCTTTTGTAGGTTATGTATCAAGCGCCGCCATCATCACCGCCTTCGTGGCGATGCTGTCGCTGCTCACCTGGCAGGCCGAGTTCGCACGCTATTCCGACGACCTGCGCACGCTCGCCATCACCGGCGCACGTTCGACGGAATCGTTTTTCACCCAGACCCGGGCAGCGTTGGCGTTCCTGGCCGAGGACATCGCGCCGACGCTCGAGAGTCCGGCCCCGGCCACCGCCAACAAGCTGGAAACGTTCCGCAAACGTTTTCCAGGCCTGGCGGCCGTCGCGTTGGTCGATGCATCGACCCTCTCCGTCCTGGTCGCGACCGGCTCCCAGGCGTCGCCCAAACCCGGCGCGAAGGACCCGACCCTGGACGCCGCGCTCGAGTCGTTTCGTGCGGGGGAGGATTTTTCCATCGGGCGGCCGGTACTGTTCAGCGACGAGAAATGGTATCTAGCGCTGCGCTGGGCGATGCGCTCCGCGCGCGGCGAGACGCCGCGCTTCATCGAAGCCCTGCTGCCCCTGACCACGGCAGAGGGCTTCTGGTCAGGCAGCCCGCTGCCGGCCGGCATGGTGCTGGGCATCGTGCGCGATGACGGCTACCTGCTGGTGCGCCATCCCGCGCCGCAGAACGCGGACGTCGCCACGCTGTACCGGGAGCGCCGCTCGGGCACCGTGTACAACAAGCTGCGCGAGCGCAACTTTCCGGAGTCCGGCCTGGTGGAAGGCAAGAGTTCGGCGACCGGCGCCAGCACCCTGACGGCATTCCAGCGCTTCGCCACCCTGCCGCTCACTTTCCGGGTGAGCGTTCCGCAGGAGACCATTCGCGCCGCCTGGTGGCGCACCGTGCTGCCCCTGTACGCCATGACCGCGCTGCTCATCGGCGGCCTGGCGGCCGCATACCTGCGCCAGACACGCGCCCAGCGCCGCCATCTCGCCGAACGCGCGGCACGACTCGAGGAGCTCGAGGCCGCCAATCGCCAACTGCGCCGCGCCAACGAGGAACTCGATTCCTTTTCATTCACCGTGGCACACGACCTGCGCACCCCGCTGCGTTCGGTGTCGGCATTCGCGCAGATCGTCCGCCGCGACTTCGGCGAGCGCCTCGGCGAATCCGGCATCGCCCTGGTCGAACGCATCCATGCCGCCAGCCTGCGCATGGCGGGCCTGATCGAGGGCATGCTGACCTTCGGGCAGTATTCGCGCGGCGCCGTCGCCTGCGTGGAAGTCGACACGGCGGCGCTGGTCAAGGCGGTGGTGGCCGCCCTGCCGCCCGCGGCGGCCCGGGCGCAGATCGTCGTCGGGCCCCTGCCTGCCTGCCAGGCCGACCCCGCCCTGCTGCATGTGATCTGGTCCAACCTTCTCGACAACGCGGTGAAGTTTTCACGCACCAGCCCGGCGCCGCGGATCGACATCGGCTTCGCGGAAGGCGAATTCCATATCCGCGACAACGGCATCGGCTTCGACATGCGCCACGCCGCCAACCTGTTCAGCCCGTTCCAGCGCCTGCACCCGCCTGGAACCTGCGAAGGCCTGGGCATCGGTCTGGCCATCGTCAAGCGTCTGGTGCAGCGGCATGGCGGTCAGGTGCGCGCCAGCAGCAGCCCCGGCCATGGCACGGCGATCCACTTCTCGCTAAGCACCCCGCAGGGCGCCGCGGCCAGGGCGCCGCAACAGACCGCTTAATCGCTGCGCCGGACGGCGATGGGACAATTCCGCGCATGAACAGGCTTGTCGAAGAGCATGACCGATCGGCCGACCCGGCGCCGCCCGAGGCGGTCCTGGCCGGACTGATCGAATTCGTCCGATCCGCGCCTCGCCTGCTGGTGTTGACCGGTGCCGGCATCAGCACGGCATCCGGCATTCCCGGTTACCGCGACGCGCTCGGCAACTGGCAGCGCAAGCCGCCGGTGACGCACCAGGAGTTCATGTCCAGCGAAACCGTGCGCCGGCGCTACTGGGCGCGCAGCATGATCGGCTGGCCGATGATGCAGGGCGCGCGTCCGAACCCGGCGCATGCGGCGCTGGCGGCCCTGGAGAGCCGCGGCCACGTGGCCCGGCTGGTCACGCAGAATGTCGATGGCCTGCACGCCGCCGCCGGAAGCGCCCGGGTGATCGAACTGCACGGCCGCCTGCGCGAGGTGCGCTGCATGGAGTGCGACACGGGGATGCCGCGCACGTTGATGCAGGCCTGGCTCGAAGCGGGCAATCCGGCATTTTTGGAACGCGCCGCCGGCGCGGCGCCGGATGGCGATGCGGATCTCGAAGCCGATTTCGACGCTTTCCGGGTGCCCGGATGTCCAGAATGCGGCGGCGTTCTCAAGCCGGATGTGGTGTTCTACGGCGACAGCGTGCCGCGGTCGCGCGCGGAAGCCGCCATGGCCGCCACGCGCGAGGCCGACGCGGTCCTTGTCGTGGGGTCGACCCTGATGGTGCGTTCGAGCTACAAGCTCTGCGAAGCCGCCCATGCGGCCGGCACGCCCATCGCGGCGGTCAACATCGGCCGCACCCGTGCCGATCCGCTCTTCTCACTGAAGCTCCAGGCGGACTGCGGCGGCGCGCTCGCGGCGCTGGCCGCAGCCCTGGCGGCATGATCACTTGCCGGTGAAGTCCGGCGTGCGCTTTTCGGCGAATGCCTTGCGACCTTCGTTGTAGTCCGCCGAGGCGAAGCAGGCCTGCACCATGCGGTTGACCAGAGCGATGTCGCGCTTGTCGGCGTCCTTGCGGATTTCCAGCAGGGCCCGCTTGGCCGCCGCGATCGTCAGCGGCGCGTTCTCGGCGATCTGCGCGGTGTAGGCGGCGACCACTTCGTCGAGGTCGGCGGGCGCGACGACCTGCTTGACCAGCCCCATGTCCTTGGCGTCGGCTGCGCCGAAGATGCGCGCGCTGAAGAACAGGTCGGCGGTATTGGCCGGCCCGAGCACCTCGGTGAAGCGCTTCAGGCCCGGATACTGATAGCCCAGGCCCAGGCGCGCGGCGGGCATGCGGAACCTGGCGTCGTCCGAGCAGATGCGGATGTCGCAGTTCACCGCGAGCCCGAGCCCGCCGCCCATGCAGATGCCGCGAATCTTGGCGATCGTGGGCTTCGGGCAATCGAGTACCGCGGAATAGCCGGCGTCGACCGCCTGGTTGTAGTCATCGGTCGCGCTTCCGGCGCGCTGCTTGTCGAATTGCGAGATGTCGGCGCCGGAGATGAACGCCTTCTCGCCCGCGCCGGTGATGACGATGGCGCGCACCTCCGGGTCGGCGACGAACTCGGCCATGACCCTGGGCACCGCGCTCCACATGTCGAAATTGACGGCGTTGAACTTGCGCTGGTTGTCAAAAACGACATAGCCGACACGGCCCACCTTGTGATGGGTCAACTGGCCGGGGCGCTCTGCGGTGGATGGCTCGCTCATGAAATCCTCGAATGACTGGGCCGCCCGGTCGGGGGGCGGCGCGTGATGGGGGTAAGGAAAATACGCTTCAAGCGCGGCGCAACCAGCCGTGCGGATGTGTGCCTGAGATCGTGCCTGAGATCGTTGCCTGACGTCGCGCGGTTCCACTGCGCAAGCGCCCCGCATTGTAAACCCCCGCCCCGGCGGCGCTGCTCGTGCCCGCGCGCTTGACCCGGATTTGAGCGAAGATACGCGCCCCGAGCCGCCGCAGGCGGGCCCGGAAAGTCCCGTACAACAAGAGAG
>CANGUJ010000099.1 GCA_947456845.1 Burkholderiales bacterium
GATTCAGATTCTATCGGAAGAGCCGATATTCCAAGAAGCCGCATAGCGCGCCGGGAGGATGGTGCGCCGCGGCTTCCCCTTGCCGCATCGGGCGATAGCCACGCGGCGCCCACACCAACAAGATCTCATGGAAAACGAATTCAAGACCTGGATGTGCCTGATTTGCGGATGGGTATACGACGAGGCAGCGGGAGCGCCGGACGAGGGCATTCCCGCCGGCACCCGGTGGGCCGACGTGCCCATGAACTGGACCTGTCCGGAATGCGGCGCGCGCAAGGAGGATTTTGAAATGGTTGACATATGAGACGCGCGATTCCGGTGCGAGCTCGAAAAATATTCTGAACCAAGCGGATCGCGGATGCTCCTTAAGCTGGGATGCATGTATTTCGCGGGGTAATATAATTGCGGAGCGGGGCGCGCAGTGGGCGTCGCAATGCGCCCGCCCTGTGTGGCGTCGGGCATGCGGCGCGACGTGAAGATGTGAACCAGAGGTGGAAGGGCCGATGGCCGATACATCGAATCTAGCCGGCGTCAAGGTGATGGTGATCGACGACTCCAACACCATCCGGCGGAGCGCGGAAATCTTCCTGGTGCAGGCGGGTTGCCAGGTCATCCTCGCCGAGGATGGTTTCGACGCATTGTCGAAGATCACCGACCATGAGCCTGACGTCATCTTCTGCGACATCATGATGCCCCGCCTGGACGGCTATCAGACCTGCGCCCTCATCAAGAAGAACGCGCGTTTCTGCGATACGCCTGTCATCATGCTTTCGTCCAAGGACGGCTTGTTCGACCGGGCGCGCGGTCGAATGGTCGGTTCTGATGAGTACCTCACCAAGCCATTCACCAAGGACAGCCTGATCCGGACGGTCGGGGTACACGCCGCCGCCAAGGCCTGAACGCGCACATTTCCCGGGAACAACAGCATGCCGGTCAAGAAGATCATGGTGGTCGATGACAGTCCTACCGAACGTTTTTTTCTCCAGGAACTTCTGGTCAAGAACGGGTATGCGGTCATCACCGCCGAGAACGGCGAGGAAGCCGTGGCGAAGTCGCGCGGCGAGTCGCCCGACCTGATCCTGATGGATGTGGTGATGCCCGGGCTCAACGGGTTTCAGGCCACGCGCCAGATCGCCCGCGCGCCAGAAACCGCGCACATACCCATCTTCATGTGCACAACCAAGGACCAGGAGACCGACAAGATCTGGGGCGTCAGGCAGGGTGCCAAGGGTTATCTGGTCAAGCCGGTCGACGCCGACGACCTGCTCAAGAAAATCGCCGAGCTCGGCTGATCTCCCGACATCGTGGCCTCCCGTACCAGCCTCAGGCAATTCCAGCAGGATCTCGCCGTCCGCCTTTCGAGCGCGAAGGCGGAGCCGGCGCCATCGGCCCGCCTCGGCGTGCAGTGCGGGGAGGCACACTGGTTGATCGACCTCACAGAGGCGGGGGAGATCATGCCCGTGCCGGCAATCGCGCCGGTGCCGCTCACGCGCCCCTGGTATGCCGGACTGGCGAATGCCCGCGGCGTCCTGGTCAGCGTGGTTGATTTTTCCGCATTTGTCACCGGCAAGCCCACCCCGCGCACGGCGGAGAACCGGCTGGTCCTGGTCAACGCCCGCCTCGGCATCAATTCCGCCCTGCTTGTGTCGCGCATGCTCGGTCTGCGCAACCCGCGCGACTTCAACCCGGTTCAGGCCGAGCCGGCGGCCCAGCCATGGGAAGGGGAGCTCTGGACCGACCAGGCCGGCATGCGCTGGCGCGAACTCAGTGTGGCACGCCTCGTGGCTTTGCCCGAATTCTTGCGGATAGGCATTTAACGACGCATTCGGCGACCGGTGATCCCTGAAAGAGCGCCGCGGTTGCATGCAGCAGGAGACGACATGGCATTCGGTTTCAAGTTACCGTTGGGCAGGGGTTCTTCCGATTCTTCCGCCAGTACCGTCAGTGTCAACGCCGACACGGTATTGGTGCCTTCTGCCGCGCCCGAGCCGCGGCGGCTTCCCTTGATCGGGCGACTGCCGGCCGAGCAGCAGTATTTCCGTCTGGCGCTCGTGCTGCTGGCCGCGCTGATCCTGCTGGCCGTGGTGATCGGCAAGGACATCCGGGACGCAGGTCACTCCGCCGCGGGTGTTGCAATCACCGGTGATACCCTGATGCACTCGCAGCGCCTGGCGAAGGCGGTCCCAAATGCCGTGCAGGGCAATCCGCAGGCGTTCGTCCAGTTACAGGAAAGCCGCGAGGCGATCATTGCGAATCTGGTCGCATTGAGCGGCGAGGGCGACAGGCGGGTCCAGGTGACCGGCAGCGTCGAACCCTTGCTGGCCAAAGTCAAGACCGAATGGGCCGTCACGGACAAGAACGCGTCCGTTGTGCTGGACCAGCAGAAGAACCTGGTGCAGCTCGGTTCGTCGATCCGCTCGATCAATGCCAACAATCCGCAGTTACTCGAGCTCGCGGAGCAGGTGGCGGCTCTCAAGCTGTCATCGGGGGCGAACGCACGCGAAGTCGCCGCCAGCGCGCAGCTGGTCATGCTCACCCAGCGCATGGCCAAGAACGCCAACGGACTTCTGGCGGGCGACGCGATCGATCCGGAAGTCGCGTTCCTGCTCGGCAAGGACACCAACACCTTCCGCGACATCCTGACAGCCCTCACCAAGGGCAGCGACTTGATGCGCATCAACGGCGCGACCGATGCCGAGCAGAAGGAGCGGCTCGCCGAACTCGAGAAGGCCTTCACGGCCTACCAGACGGCAGTGTCCGGCATCCTCGGCAGCATGCAGCGACTGGTCAATGCCAAGCAGTCCGCGCAGCGCATATTCCAGGACAGCGAAAAGCTCAAGGACGCGCTTTCCGCGCTCGCGGCGGGCTACGAGAAGGAGCTCGACGGGCGCGGCTTCCGGTTCTTTCTCATGGCGTTTCTCGCGCTCGTGGGCCTGGTGTCGCTGGGCCTGATGTTCCTGGTGTACCAGGCCGACCAGGAGGCGCAGCGTAAGCGCGTGGTGCAGGAGGAGACCGAGGCGCGCCAGATGAACAACCAGAACCAGGCGGCCATTTTAAGGTTGATGAACGAACTGGCCGAGGTGGCCGACGGCGACCTCACCGTGCAGGCGACGGTGAACGAAGACATCACCGGTGCCATCGCGGATTCGGTCAATCTGACCGTCGAGGAACTACGCAACGTCGTGCTGCGGATCAACCAGGCGACCGCCCAGGTCACGCTCGCTACTGAATCCGCACAACAGACCTCCGCCGAGCTTCTGTCCGCCCAGGAGCGCCAGTCCGGGGAGATCCGGCAGACCGGTGCGTCGGTCCTGAGAATGGCCGAGGACATCGGCGAAGTCTCGCGCGGCGCGCGGCAGAGCGCGGATGTGGCGCGCCAGGCGCTGGCGGCCACCGAAAAGGGCATGAACGCGGTGCAGAACTCGATCGCCGGCATGAATGAAATTCGCGAGCAGATCCAAGAAACGTCCAAGCGCATCAAGCGCCTGGGCGAGTCGTCGCAGGAGATCGGGGAAATCGTGGAACTGATCTCCGACATCACCGAGCAGACCAACGTGCTGGCCTTGAATGCCGCCATCCAGGCAGCTTCCGCAGGCGAAGCCGGGCGCGGGTTCACGGTCGTCGCCGAGGAGGTGCAGCGGCTCGCCGAGCGCTCCGCCGAGGCGACCAAGCAGATCGGCGCGATCGTCAAGACGATTCAGACCGACACCCAGGATGCGGTCTCCGCCATGGAGAAATCTACCCAGGGCGTGGTCGAAGGGGCGCATCTTTCCGATGCCGCCGGTCAGGCGCTTACCGAGATCGGCCGGGTGTCGCGGAGCCTCTCTGAACTTATCGAGGGCATTTCCGTGACCACGTCCACCCAGGCCGAGTCGGCCCAGGTGGTGGCGCGCAACATGGAGGAAATGCTGCGCGTGAACGAGCGCACCTCAGACGGCACCCGCCACACCGCGGAGTCCGTACGACAACTGGCGGAACTGGCGCAGGAGCTCAAGGCTTCGGTGTCCGGCTTCAAGGTGGCATGAAGGATGCCGCGGCTGCCTGCCTTCGCGATCGCGCTGCCGTCGTGCACGGTTTCCAATGAGCGCCCCTGACGACTTCGACATCGGCCCACTCACCTGGGTCAAGGGCGAGATCGAGCAGGCCCTGGCGCGCGCGGCCGACGCGATCGCCGCGCATGCCGAAAATCCGCTTGACTCGGCCCAGCTGAAGTTCTGCAAGACGTATTTGCATCAGGCGCATGGAGCGCTGGAGATCGTCGGCCTCGACGGCGTGACCCGCCTCACCGAGGAGTGCGAGAATCTGACCGACGCCGTTGAGAGCGGCGCTGTGGCCATGGGTCCCGGCATCGCGACGACCTTGAGCGCCGCGTTCAAGGCATTGGCGGCCTATCTCGACGATCTCGTCGAGGGCGCGCCGCATCAGCCGGTGCGGCTGTATCCGGCCTACCACGCTGTGATGGCCGCCCGCGGGGCGGAGCGCATCCACGAATCCGACCTGTTCTTCCCCGACCTGTCGCCGCGCCCGCCGCGGCGCGAGCCGCAGGAGGTGCCCGCCGACATCATCGCGTACGTGGCGGCGCAAAGGCGGCGATTCCAGGCAGGTCTGCTGCGCTGGCTGCGCAACGCCGCGGACAACGCGGCGCTGCGCGAGATGACCGAAGCCGTCCGTGCGATCGAGCGCACCCAGGTGTTGGCGCAGCACCGCGCTTTCTGGTGGGTAACCATTGGATTCACCGAGAGCCTGGTCGCGGTAGGAGCGCAGGCAGGGCTGGAGGCCAAGCGCCTGTGCGCGCGCATCGACCTGCAGATGAAGCGGCTGATGGAGGGTTCGCAAAGCGTCGCCGAACGGCTGCTGCGCGACACCTTGTACTTCGTGGCGAAAAGCCGTGTGCAGAGCCCGCAGGTGCAGGAGATTCGCCGCGTCTACTCGCTTGAGCGAGCGATTCCCGCCGCGGACGAACGCCGCGATGTGTCGCGCCACGAGGGCGATCTGCGCGCGCTGCGCGAGATCATTGGTGTCGCCAAGGACAAGTGGAACCGCTTTTCCGCCGGCCAGAGCCACGATCTGGCCGCTTTCCGCGAGCAGGCCGAGCGCCTGCGCAGCGCTTGCACATCGCTTGGGAACCCAGATTTCTCGATGCTCGCCAGTGCCATCGCTTCCGCTGCCGGGCAGATGGCGGAACAGCCAGGCAATGTGACCGAGCGCATCGCGCTTGAACTGGCGACGGCCCTGCTGCTCGCCGAGCACGCAGTTGAGAGTTTCGCCCGTCTTTCGCCGGAATTTCCGCAGCAGGTCGTGGCGATGGGATCGCGCTTGGGCGCATGCCTGGCCGGCCAGGAGCCCGAGGTGCCGCCTCCCGTCCTCGACGAGATGACCCGCAAGGCGCAGGAACGGCTGGTGATGGCGCAGGTTGTGGCGGAGATTCGCAGCAATCTTTCGACCATCGAGTCCGTCCTCGACGGCTTTTTCCGCGATACCGGCAAGCGCGCGGACCTGCCGGCCCTCGAAGGACAACTGCGCCAGGTTTCAGGAGCCCTCGCCATGCTGGGCGCAGACCGGGCGATGCAGGCCCTCGGCGAGTGTCGCGCGGAGATCGCACGCTTCGCCAGCGCGGGTTATACGGCTGTTCCAGCGGACTTCGAGAAGGTGGCGCGGTCGATGAGCGCGCTTGGCTTTTTCGTCGAGGCACTGCAGCACGGCCCGGCCGATTTCGACAGCTTCCTCGAGCCGGTGGCGCCCCGCCGCGCGCGTGTGCCGGAGGAAGACACCGCCCAATTGCCAACACTGCCGGCAGAGGTCGATTTTCTGCTCGACGGCGGCACCGAAGATGCCGTGCCTGCCGAGGCCGCGAGCGTGGAGGACGAGCTGGCGGTACAGCGGCGCGACGCCCGCGCCCTCTACGAGGCATGGCGCGACAAGCCTGGTGACAGCGTGCTGGCGGCCGAACTCAAGGCCAATCTCGAGTCCATAGTCCAGGACGCGGACCTGGTCGATGAACGGGGGCTGCAGCAAAGCGCGGGGCGGGCCCTCGAACTGCTCGATCGGTCCACCGCCCCTGCCATGGCGGATATCGAGGAGGCCATGGCCGAGGTCGCGCCCGACGTGCCCGGCGAGAACCTGCCGGCGCCATCTGCCGAGGTACGCGCACTGGCGCAATCCTCGGATGACGTCGTTGATGCGGAACTGCTGGCGATCTTCCTCGAAGAGGCGCGGGACGTGCTCGGCACTATCGCGGAGCAGCAGGCGCTGAGTCTTGTCGAGCCTACAAATCGCGAACTGCTGTTGACCATCCGGCGCGGATTTCACACCCTCAAGGGTAGCGGGCGCATGGTGGGCCTCGCGCGTTTCGGCGAAGCCGCCTGGGCCGCCGAACAGGTGATGAACCAGTGGCTGCAGGAGGGCAAGAACGCCAGTGCCGACCTGCACGCGATGATCGAAGCGGCGCACCACCTGTTCAAGCTCTGGATCGCGGACCTCTCGGAAACCGGGGGCTCGAGCGCCGACGGGGCGCCGCTCATCGCGGCCTGCGAACGCATGCGCGGGGGCCAGGCTTTCTTCCTGCCGGCGCCTGCCGCCCCGGCAGCGGTGGTCGCGGAACCGGCGCCTGGTGCGATCGCGCCCGGCAGTGCGCGCGAGCACAGTGTCGTCATCGGCGACATGCGCATGAGCCCCAGCCTCTACGGCATTTTCGTCGACGAGGCCGGCAACCATCTCGATGCGATGCGACACGAGTTGCTGTCGCTGGCGTCCGAGCCGGATGCGCCAAGCGAAGCGCTGGTGCGCTCCTCGCACACCCTGGCCGGCATCGCCGGCACCGTAGGGTTTCGGCGCTTGCACGAACTGACGCGCGCGTTCGAGCGGGCCGTGCTCGCGGCGCGCAACGGTGCCATCGTGCCGGGCAGGGATGCGTTGATGGTCTTGACCGATGCGGTCGCCGCAATAGAGACCCTCGTCGTGGCGGTGCGTGAGTTGCGCGAGCCGCCGCCGGTGGAGCCGCTCGAGGTGCTGCTCGAGCAATTGCGCGTCGAATGGGAAGCGGCCTCCGGCGTGTCGCGGCCACCCCTGCCGCCTGAGGACGTGGCGGCTCCGGAGGCCGAGTCGCGCGAAACCTTGGCGACCGGCGCCGTTTCCGCCGTGCCTGAAGCGTCTTTGGATCGCCTTACGGCCTCGCCTGGCGTGCCGGACACAATGGTGGATTTCGCTTTTTCCTCAGACGAGCCCACCGCAACGGACATCCCCCTGTCTGATGACACGGCCTTGGCCGGCGCAGATCTAGATCTCGATCTGGGTGCGCCTGCTGAAGCCGCAGGTGCGGTAATCATGCCGACCATCCCGGAAGTCGCAGCGCCGGCGGCACCCCCAGAGGAGGCGGTCGCATCGGCAGTGATGGATTTCGACGTCTCTGCTGCCCTGGATGCCACGCCCGACGTCGACGTGGGCGACGCGCAACTGCAGCCATCGGTCGCGCAGTTGGTTCCCGAAGGACTGGAAGCCGACTTGACGCACGTGGCCGGCGGATTGCCCGGGATGACGGTCGCTGCGCTACCGCCTGCGTCGGAGGCGGTGGCTGCGGCGGTCGGTGGCGTTCCCGTTGCCGGAGTGGAAGGTGTTTCCGCTCCCGAACCCGCACAGGAATCCGCAGCCGAACTCCCTGCCCCTGCTGGGGCAGATCGCGACCCGTCGTCGACCAGCGGCCCCGTTGCACCCGCAGCGGAGCGATCCGTGCCGGTCGACCCGGGTTCCGCATTGCCGCGCGCGGCGGATCCCGCGCCAGCCTCATCCGATGTACTAAGTCCGGCGGACCTGCGATCACGCGGGTTTGATCCCGCTGAACGCTTGCTTGAGCGCATACAGGACGAGATCGATCCGCAGTTGCTGCCGATTTTCCTGGAAGAAGCGGCTGAACTGGTACCGCTGCTCGGCCAGCAATTGAGGGCTTGGGAGGCATCGTCGGCGGATGCGGGCAATTCGCAGGGGCTGCAGCGGACCTTGCATACCCTCAAGGGCAGTGCCCGCATGGCCGGCGCCATGGCCATTGGTCAGGTAACGCACAGCATGGAGTCGCGCGTCGAAGCCGCCCTGGAGTTTCAGTCGATTCCGCCCGGCATATTCGAAGGCCTGGTCGCGTCCTACGACCGCGTCAATGTGCTGCTTGACGGCCTGCGAAGCGGTGCGAGCGAGGTAACTGTGCCGGGGTTCGCCGATGATTTGATGCCCCCGCTGGCCGGCGCCGATGACGTACGCGCCGCCGCCCCGCTCGCCGCGGCGGATGACACGATTTCCGGCATCTCGACGCGGGCGGAGCCTGCCCCGGTGCGTCACGCGCTGCGGGCGCCGGCGGCGCCACCACCTGTCGCGGCGGCGGCCGAGGATGCCAAGCGCGCTTTGCTGCGCGTGCGTTCCGACCTGGTGGACCGCCTGGTCAACGAGGCAGGCGAGGTGGCGATCGCGCGGTCGCGCATCGAAGGTGAAATGCGCGGCCTGAAATCCGGCCTCAGGGAATTGACCGAAAGCGTCGCGCGCCTTCGCAACCAGCTGCGCGAGATCGAGATCGCCGCCGAATCCCAGATGCAGTCGCGCCAGCGCGAGGCCGAGGAAAGGCACGAGGCCTTCGATCCGCTCGAATTCGACCGATTCACGCGCTTCCAGGAAATCACGCGCATGATGGCCGAATCGGTCAACGACGTGGCCACGGTGCAGCAGTCCCTGCTCAAGAGCGTCGATGACGCTGATCTCGCCATCCTCTCCCAGGCGCGACTGAACCGCGACCTGCAGGGCGACCTCATGCGTGTGCGCATGGTGCCCTTCAACAACGTCTCCGAGCGTCTTTACCGGGTGGTGCGCCAGACCGCGAAGGAAACCGGCAAACGCGCCAACCTGGATATCAGCGGCCTTCAGACGGAGATCGACCGGTCCGTGCTAGAGCGCATGAGCGGCCCGTTCGAGCATCTGGTGCGCAACGCCATCGCCCACGGCATCGAGTCGCCGGCCGACCGCGCGGCGGCGGGCAAGAACGAAATCGGGCAGATACACATGTCCGCCCGACAGGAAGGCAATGAGTTCTTCCTGGTTTTCGAGGACGACGGGCGGGGACTCGACCTCCCGAAGATTCGCGCCCGCGCGGTGGCTGCCGGGCTGGCCCGCGAGGATGAGGTCCTGTCCGAGGCACAGATTGCCGACTTCATCTTCATGCCCGGGTTTTCCACCGCTGAGTCGCTCAGCGAAGTGGCGGGCCGTGGCGTCGGCATGGACGTCGTGCGTGCGGAAGTCGCCGCCCTGGGCGGGCGCATCGACATCGAGTCCACGCCCGGCCGCGGGACGCGTTTCGCGATCGCGCTGCCGCTGACCCTGGCGGTGACGCAAGTGGTGATGGTGCGCGTCGGAGTACAGGCGTATGCGATTCCGTCGGTCATGGTCGAACAAGTGCGGCAAACCCGTGCCGAAGACCTTGCGTCCGCCTACCAAAGCCTGTCGATCCACTGGCAGGGACGTCAATACCCGCTCTTCTATTTGCCGCGGCTGCTGGGTGACGCCTTAGCGCGCGCCGAGTCGCAACGTCTGTCTCCGGTGCTGCTGGTGCGTTCCGGAACGCAGCGCGCTGCCATCCATGTCGATGAACTGCTGGGCAATCAGGAAGTGGTGGTCAAGAACATCGGGCCGCAACTCGCCCGCGTCACCGGGATCGCCGGAGCGACGGTGCTGGGCAACGGGCAGATCGTGCTAATACTCAATCCGGTGCCGCTGGCGCTGCAGGTCATGGCCAGCGGAGCGGCCCGTATCGGCCCCCAGGGCGATGCCGGCGGGGAGGACGATTCCGCGCGCTTGGCCCAACGTGCGGCGCCCAGGGTGATGGTGGTCGACGACTCGCTCACGGTGCGCAAGATCACCACCCGCTTGCTGCAGCGGGAGAACTACGAAGTCCTTACCGCTCGGGACGGGGTGGATGCACTCGAGCAGCTGCAGACCGCACGCCCCGACATCCTGCTGGTGGACATCGAGATGCCGCGCATGGATGGCTTCGACCTTACGCGCAACGTTCGCGCCGACAAGGCGCTGAAACATACCCCGATCATCATGATCACTTCGCGCACCGCCGAGAAGCACCGCAGGTACGCCATGGAAGTCGGGGTCAACATGTTCCTGGGCAAGCCTTACCAGGAAGAGGAACTGCTCGACGGCATAGCCTCGCTACTGCGGCATGCCGAGCCGGTGTCCTAGGGAGTATTGCCAGCCAAAAAAAACGGGGCGAACCATGCGGCGCGCCCCGTTTTTGATCGCTGTCCTGCTGTCCTTCCGGCATGCCCGTGACGCGCGGCGTGCTTGTCCTGCAGTCCAACTGGTAGGGGCACAAGGATTCGAACCTTGGACCTACTGATTAAGAGTCAGCTGCTCTACCAACTGAGCTATACCCCCGTCGAACTTGGTAGGCCGTGTTGGGATCGAACCAACGACCAACGGATTAAAAGTCCGCTGCTCTA
>CANGUJ010000100.1 GCA_947456845.1 Burkholderiales bacterium
TGCGCGATTGCGGCGACCCGCTCGCGCTGCGTGCCTACGAGCGCGGCCGCAAGGCGGCCCTGCTGGAAATGCACGCCGTCACGCACGGCCTGGCGCGGCTTTTCGCGCTCGACCACCCGCTGGCACGCGGCCTGCGCAACTTCGGATTGAACCTTGCCGGCCGCCTCCCGGGACTGCCCCGGATGATCGTTCGCGGCGCGATTCGCGCATAATGCTCGGCAGCACGCAGGTTCTTCCCACCAACCATCCGCGAGCTTGTCGAACCAGGGGCATCCCATGAGCAGATTTTTCGCGCGCACCGCCGCCTGCCTGGCGTTGTTGATCTCCGCGTCGGCCTACGCCCAGGAGTCCGCCAAGGAGCCGCCCCGGCTTGGTGGTCCGGAAGCCAACATAAAGCGGGTGCTGGAGTCGCGCATGCGGCCCGGCACCGTCATCGACGGCGTCACTCGCACGCCGTTTTTCGGCCTGTTTGAAGTGCGGGTCGGCGGCGAGGTGATCTATACCGACGAGCGGGTGACCTACCTGTTCCATGGCAACGTTCTCGACGGCAAGACCATGGAAAATCTTACCCAGGAGCGCATCGACAAGCTCTCCGCCATCCGATTCGATGACCTGCCCTTGGCATCCAGCATCAGGCAGGTCAACGGCAGCGGCAAGCGCAGGCTGGCCTACTTTGCCGACCCGAACTGCGGCTACTGCAAGAAGTTCGAGCGTGAAACGCTGGCCAGGATTCCCGATACGACCATCCACATCTTTCTCTACCCCATCCTGTCGCCTGATTCGGTGGCCAAGTCCAAGGCGGTCTGGTGTTCCGCCGACAAGCTCAAGTCATGGAACGACTGGATGATGAAGGGCCAGGTGCCCTCCTCACCGGGCACCTGCGACAACCCGATCGAGAGCCTGCAGGCGCTCGGCCAGAAAATGCGCGTCAACGCCACGCCCACCATATTCCTTTCCAACGGCCGCCGCATCCCGGGCGCCATCTCGCTCGCGCAACTGGAAGCAGCGGTCAACGAAGCCGCCAAGTAGTCCGAACATGACCCAGGATGAGCTCAAGGCCGCCGTCGCGCGCGAGGCGGTCAAGCATGTCGTGCCGGACGCGATCATAGGCGTGGGTACCGGGTCCACTGCCAACCTGTTCATCGACGAACTGGCGAAGATGCGCGATCGCATCCAGGGTGCGGTGGCGAGTTCGGTGCGCAGCGCCGAGCGGCTGGCCGGCCACGGCATCCGCGTCCTCGACCTCAACGACGTCGACGACATTCCGGTCTATGTGGATGGCGCCGACGAAGTCACCGCGGGGCTCGCGATGATCAAGGGGGGCGGCGGTGCGCTCACCCGCGAAAAGATCGTCGCGGCCGTGGCCCGGCGTTTCGTGTGCATAGCCGATGAAAGCAAACTGGTGGACCGGCTTGGCAGGTTTCCGCTGCCGGTGGAAGTCATCCCCATGGCCCGCGCCCATGTCTCCCGGGCCCTTGTCGCCATGGGCGGCCGGCCCGTGCTGCGCGCCGGCTTCGTCACCGACAACGGCAACCAGATCCTCGACGTGTCCGGGCTGGTCATCTCCGACCCGGCGGCGGTGGAGACCGAGATCAACCAGATCACCGGGGTGGTGACCGTCGGCCTGTTCGCGCGCCGCGGGGCGGATGTCCTGCTGCTCGGCACCAGCGGGGGCGTCAGGACCCTGCGCGCGGCCTAGCGCCCGCGCGCGGCCCGCCGGTCAGGAAGCGGGCGGCACGTAGCCAGAGGCGGCGTCGGCGCTGCCCTCGAAGAGGAACTTCTCGGCCTGCTCCATCAGGTACTTGCGGGCGCGCGGGTCTGCGCCGGAGAGGCGGTTCTCGTTGATCAGCATGGTCTGGTGCTTGAGCCACATGCCCCAGGCCTCCTTCGAGATGCTTTCCCAAACCTTCTTGCCAAGGTCGCCCGGATACGGGGGGAAATCGAGGCCTTCCCCTTCGCGGCCGAGCTTGATGCATTGAACCATCCGAGCCATGTCTTGCACTCCAGAAAAAACGGAAATTGAAAATCCGTAGTTTACGCGGCGTGGCGCGCTCCCCGGCCGGGGGCTTCAGAGTTTCTTGAGGAAGATCTTGGATTGGCGCTGGAAGTTGTAGAGCTTCTGCCGCGCCTCGGGCAACTCGTCCAGGCTGCCCTCGACGAAGCCGTGCTCGATGAACCAGTGCGCGGTACGCGTGGTCAGCACGAACAGCCGCTTGATGCGGTTCTGGCGCGCCTTGGCTTCCATGCGCGAGAGCAATTGCTCGCCGTAGTTGCGGCCGCGATATCCGGGGGACACCACGAAGCAGGCCATTTCCGCAAGGCCCTCGCGGTTGAAGGGGTAGAGCGCCGCGCAACCGGCGATCACGCCGTCATGGTCGATCACGCTGAATTGCCCGATCTCGGCCTCGAGCTTCTCTCGTCCGCGCCGTACCAGTGTGCCATCTGCCTCCAGCGGTTCGATCAGCTTGAGCACACCGCCCACGTCATCGATGGTGGCATCGCGCAAGGTCTCCAGGCCGGCCTCGGTGATCATCGTGCCGATGCCGCCGTAGGAGAACAACTCCATCAGCAGCGCGCCGTCGGTCTCGCGCGGGATCAGGTGGGTGCGGGCCACCCCTCCCTTGGAGGCGCGCACCGCAGCGTCGAGGGCGCGCAGGGTGTCTTCGCTCATGCCGGAGAGTTCGGGCGACTGGGCGGCCGCCTTGAACAGCATTTCCGCCTCGGCCGCGGCCAGTTCGCGGGAGATCTCCTGGGCGCGTGCACGCTTGGTTTTGGGTCCGGGCAGGGGCGGGAGCCCGGCCGCGTCGATCAGGAAAATCAGCTTTTCCGCGTCGAGAGCGATGGCCACGCTGGCGGCGACATCCTCCATCATCAGGTTGAAGGCCTCGCCCGTGGGCGAGTAGCCGATCGGTGTCAGGAGCACGATGTCGCCGTTGTCGAGCGCATGATGGATGGTCTCGGCATCGATGTCGCGCACGTTGCCGGAGAACTGGAAGTCCAACCCCTCGATCACACCCACCGGCTGGGCGGTGATGAGGCTGCCGCTCATCAGGCGGACGCCCTCCGATTGCGCCATCGGCGTGTTCGGCAGCCCGAAGGAAAAGCGCTGCTCGAATTCGATGCGCAGGCGCCCCACCGCCTCCTTGACGCAGTCCATCGCCTTCGGGTGGGTGACGCGCAAGCCGTGATGGAATTCGGTGCTCAGGCCGCGTGCGGTCAGGGCGGCGTTGATCTGCGGGCGCGAACCGCACACGATCACGACGCGGATGCCGATCGAGGTCAGCAGGTTGATGTCCTGAGTGAGCGACTCGACCTGGCCGGATTCGACGATCTCGCCGCCGAAGGCGATGACGAAGGTCTTGCCGCGAAACGCATGCAGCCACGGCGCGGCCGAGCGGAACCAGGTGACGAAGTCGGCAGTGTGATGCGGACGGATGGGCGGCGGCACGATGGTGTTCCAGCGGCGTGGGAAGCACTTCATTTTATATGCCAGCCGACGGCGCGGGCAGGCGGCTTTCGCCGCGCGATGTCGCGGGTAAGGCGCGCGCCCCACGCTCGGCTAGAATCCGCGCCCTATGTCGCGCTCCCCGTCGTTTTCAGCCGCGCAGCAGGCCGCGCGCGCCGCGCGCCTGCCGGCGATCACCTTCCCCGAGGAACTGCCGGTCTCGGCCCGGCGCGGCGACGTGGCGGCCGCCATCCGCGCGCATCAGGTCGTGATCGTCTGCGGCGAAACCGGCTCCGGCAAGACCACGCAGCTGCCCAAGATATGCCTCGAGCTCGGGCGCGGCATCGCCGGGCTGATCGGCCATACCCAGCCCCGGCGCATCGCCGCGCGGGCGACGGCGGCGCGCATCGCGCAGGAAATGGGCACCGAGCTCGGCGCGGCGGTGGGCTACAAGATCCGCTTCAACGAGAAGGTCGGCCGCGATTCCTATATCAAGCTCATGACCGACGGCATCCTGCTGGCGGAAACCCAGGGCGACCCGGACCTCAGGGCCTACGACACCCTCATCATCGACGAGGCGCACGAGCGCTCGCTCAACATCGATTTTCTGCTCGGCTACCTCAAGCAACTGCTGCCGCGCCGCCCGGACCTGAAGGTGATCGTCACCTCCGCGACCATCGACGCCGACCGCTTTGCGCGCCACTTCGAGTCCGCCCGCGGTCCGGCCCCGGTGATCGAGGTGTCGGGCCGCCTGTATCCGGTCGAGGTGCGCTACCGTCCGGTGCGCCACCCCGACATGGCTGAGGACGACGAACGCGACATCGAGGATGCCATCATCGATGCCGTCGATGAATGCGCGCTTGCCGGGCGCGGCGATATCCTGATCTTCCTGCCTGGCGAGCGCGAGATTCGCGACACCGCCGAATTGCTCACCCGCCATGCCACCGGCTCCCGTACGCCGCTGGAGATCCTGCCGCTCTACGCGCGCCTCTCCGCCCAGGATCAGGAGCGCATCTTCAGGCCGGGCGGCAACCTGCGGCGCGTGGTCCTGGCCACCAATGTGGCCGAGACCTCCCTGACGGTGCCGGGCATTCGCTTCGTGATCGACACCGGCCTGGCGCGCGTGAAGCGCTACAGCTATCGCAACAAGGTCGAACAGCTGCAGGTGGAAAAGGTGTCGCAGGCGGCGGCCAACCAGCGTGCCGGGCGGTGCGGGCGGGTGGCCGCCGGCATCTGCATCCGCCTCTACGACGAGGCCGATTATGCGGCTCGCGCCCGCTTCACCGACCCCGAGATCCTGCGTTCCTCGCTGGCCTCGGTGATCCTGCGCATGAAGTCGCTCAAGCTGGCCGAGATCGAGGCGTTTCCTTTCCTCGAAGCACCCCCGCCCAAGGCGATCGCCGACGGTTACCAACTGCTGCAGGAACTGGGCGCCCTCGCCGAAGACAACCTGCTCACGCCCACCGGACAGGAACTCTCGCGCCTGCCGCTCGACCCGCGCATCGGGCGCATGATCCTGGGCGGGCGCGACCGCCAGGCCCTGGCCGAGGTGCTCATCATCGCCTCCGCGCTGTCGGTGCAGGATCCGCGCGACCGGCCGCTCGAGCGCCAGGCCGCCGCAGACCAGGCGCATGCGCGCTTCCGGGACGAGAAGTCGGAATTCGCCGGCTACCTCAAGCTGTGGGCGTTTTTCGAGGAAGCGCGCGACGAACTCACCAATCGCAAGCTCGCCGCGGCCTGCCAGAAGAATTTCCTCTCGGTGCGCCGCATGCGCGAGTGGCGCGATGTGCACAGTCAACTGGTGCAGCTTGCGGAAGAGCAGGGCTGGCGCATCAGCGACAAGCCGGCCAACCATGAGCAGATCCATCGCGCACTGCTCACCGGCCTGTTGGGCAACATCGGCTTGAAGAGCGATGCCGAGGCGCATTACCTGGGTGCGCGCGGCATCCGCTTCTATCCGCATCCCGGCTCCTCGCTCGGCCGCAAGGCCGGCAAGTGGGTGATGGCCGCCGAACTGGTCGAGACCACGCGCCTGTATGCGCGCACGCTTGCCAATATCGACCCGCAATGGCTGGAGGAGGCCGGGGCGCACCTGCTCAAGCGTTCCTGGCACGATCCGCGCTGGGAGAAGAACGCCACCCGGCCGATGGCGCTGGAGCGCGCCACGCTGTACGGCATCCCGGTCTACACCCAGCGGCGCGTCGAGTATGCGAAGGTGGACCCCAGGCATGCGCGCGAGTTGTGCATACGCGGCGCGCTGGTGGCGGGCGAATTCGAGACCCGCGCGCCGTTCTTCGCGCACAACCAGCGTTTGACCCGTGAGATCGAGGAACTGGAGCACAAGTCGCGCCGCCCCGACGTGCTGGTCGACGATGAGCTGATCTACGCTTTCTATGACGCGGTGATCCCGCCGCGGGTGGTCGACGGCACCACTTTCGAGATCTGGCGCAAGGAAGCCGAGCGTGCCGATGCGCGCCTGCTTTTTCTCAAGCGCGACGACCTCATGCGCCACGAGGCGGCCGGCATCACCACCGATCTGTTTCCGAAAAAGGCGCGCCTGTCGGCCGGGCCGATCGAATTCGCCTTCTCCTACCATTTCGAACCCGGTTCGCCGCGCGACGGCCTCACGGCCACCGTGCCGCTGGCCGCGCTCAACCAGGTCGATGCGGATCGCTGCGACTGGCTAGTGCCGGGCATGCGCAAGGAAAAGACGCTGGCGCTGCTGAAGTCTTTGCCGCAGAAGCTCAGGCGCGGCTGTGTGCCCCTGCCCGAGTTTGCCGCCGGCTTCGCAGCCGCACACTCCGGCGAGGCGGTGCGGGCCGGCACCGTGCCGGCCGCGCTGGGGCGCTGGATCCGCGAGAAGACTGCCGTTGTCGTGCCGGCGGACGCGTTCAAGCTCGAGACCGTACCGGCCCATCTGGTGATGAACTTCAAGGTGGTCGACGAGCATGGTCGCCAGCTCGACATGGGGCGCAACCTCGTGCAGCTGCGTGCCGCGCATGCCGAGCGGGCGACGGCAAGCTTTGCGAACACCGCGCGCGCGAAACTCGGCGGCGGCGCAGTCCCCGTGGGCGGGGCGGCCCGCCCCGACACGAAAAGCGCCACGTCGCCCGGGCGTGTTCTTCATGAAGGGCGCACCCAATGGGATTTCGGCGCGCTGGAGGAAATCGTCGAGGTGGGTGCGCTGATCGGCTATCCAGCGCTGGTCGATACCGGCAGCGCCGTCAATGTCGAGTTGTTCGACGAACCGGGCGCCGCGGGCGCCGCGCATGTCAAGGGCCTGGCGCGCCTGCTGCGCCTCGCGCTGGTGGACCAGATCCGCTTTCTGGAGAAAAACCTCAACGTGCGCGCCATCGGCCTCATGTACGCGCCCTTCGGCGGCGAGCGCGAGCTCGTGACGCAACTGATCGAGGCCGCCATCCGCCGCGCCTGTCTTGCCGCCCCGCTGCCGCGCAGTGAATCCGAATTCGCGAAGCGGCGCGACGATGGGCGCGCCCGCCTGTCGCTCATCGCACAGGAGATCACCGGGCTCATCACCCGTGTTCTGGAAGCGCATCAGGCGATGCAGAAAAAGCTGGTAGGGGCCAAGGCCTTCTCCGCCGCGGCCCAGGACATCGCGGCGCAGATGCAACGCTTGCTGCCCAAGGATTTCATCGTCGCGCTGCCCTACGAACGACTGGCGCACCTGCCGCGTTATCTGCAGGCGATCTCGGTGCGCATCGACAAGCTGCGCGCCGACCCTGCGCGCGATACCCGCCTGATGGCGGAATTCGCGCCGCTGGCCCAGGCGTGGCTGCGGCGCATGGTGGAGCTGGCACGGGCGGGATCGGCCGATCCACGGTTGGAGGAATTCCGCTGGCTGCTCGAGGAGTTGCGGGTGTCGCTGTTCGCCCAGGAGTTACGCACCCCGATGCCGGTGTCGGTCAAGCGACTGACCAAGGTGTGGGAGACCTACCGGTCGCTGTGAATGCCGCGCCACTTGCGCAGGACCGCGACGAGCTCGCGGTCGGCACGCGGACTCACCATCACCAGGGGCGAATAGCCGCGGCGCGCGGCGCGTTCCAGAACCAGCCCGATCAATACGGCGGTGATGAGCATGTTCTGCCATCCGACCAGCGGCCACTGCCCGGTCCAGGCGATCTCGTGCGCGGTGGACAACGGCGCGAAGTACCAGATGCCCCAGATGTCATCCGGCCCGTTGCCGCGCGAGCCGAGCAGGTCGCAGGCAAAGTGCAGGTGAACGGCCACGAACGACAAGGCCGCGGTCAACAGGCGTCGATGCGCCGCTGTGAACGCGACGAGGGCGAACACCAGGGCCGCGGCAAGCCCGTGGCCATAGAGCCGGTGGAACGCCTGGTAGTAGTCCGTTTCCGGCAGGCCCAGCGTGCGGGTGGCGAAGTCGATCACGATGCCCAGCCCGTCGAGGTCGGGCAGCACGCCGGCAATGGCGACGATGGCCTTGTCGCGCCGCTCCGGCACGGCTTTCTCAAGGACCGTCCAGCCCACCAGCAAGTGCGTGATCGGGCTCATGGCTTCGCGTCGATGGCCTGGGTGTCAGTCCTTGTGCGCCACGATGCGCGCGCCGCCCAGCTTGCCCGTGGTGAATAGCCCGACGAAGAAGCTGTAGGTGCGGTCCCAGGCGGCGAAATGCGCCTGGCCGAATTTCGCAACGGTGGTGTCGCGCAAGCCACGGTACATTGCCAGTCGTTTGACCAGGGTGTCGGTCCACATGGCGGACAGGTCTTCGTTGCCTGCCAACTGCAGGCCGTTGTCCCGCAGCAGGGCCAGGTAGCGATCCACCGAGGCCACCCCGGGCGCATGCATTTCGGCCGCCATGCGTGACTCCTCTTCTGCGTCAAGCGGCGAGCGCAGCGTCACGTCGGTGAAGGCGAGCGTGCCGCCCGGCTTGAGCACACGCGCGCACTCGCGGATGACCGCCTTCTTGTCCGGCACATGCAGCCAGGCCTCCTGGCTGATGGCGACATCGAAGGCGCCGGCTTCGAACGGCATGGCGGTGGCGTCCCCGTGGCGGAAATCGACGCGCCCATCAAGGCCGACCCGCCGTGTCAGCCGGCGTGCGGCCTCCACGCGGGAGAGCGTGAAGTCGAGCCCGGTGACGCGGCAGCCGATGCGATGGGCCAGCCAGCGGGCGGGGCCGCCCATGCCGCTGCACACGTCGAGCACATGGTGTGAGGCCTGGATGCCGGCGCGCTCGGCCAGCGCATCCACGACGTCGATGCCGCCATAGTGGTCCTGGTCGAAGTCCTTCAATTGATCCTGGGTGAGCTTGTCCGGGTCGTCACCGCGAGCGCGCAGCTTGGCCAGGATTTCGTCCTCGTTGATGGGGTGCGTGTCGTAGAACTGGATGACCCCGGTCTTTTGTTTGTTCAAAATGCGGCTCCTGGTTGTATGTCTTCCATGAGGGATGGCCGGTGCGCCGGTCAGGCGGCGAAGCCCAGGGCGCGCGAGATGCGTCCTGCGGCAGCGCGGATGAGCGGGGTCCAGTGGTCCGGCTTCTGCCGGTCTGCCGGTGCGGAAACCGACAAGGCGGCGATCATCGTGCCACTGTCGTCGGTGATGGCGGCGGCGATACAGCGCACGCCGACCTCGGCTTCTTCCTGGTCGAGCGCGAACCCCTGCTGGCGCACCTGGGCAAGCTCACGGGTCAGCGCATTGATACCCGCAAGACTGTTATGGGTATGTGTGCGCAAACCGGTGCGTGCCACATAGGCACGGATCGCTTCGGGTTCGTCCCTGCACAGGAAAAGCTTGCCGGCGGCGGTAATGTGCAGGGGCGCGCGCGCGCCCACCATCTGTACCACGCGCATCATCGAGCGGTTTTCCGCGGTGCGCTCCACATACATGATCTCGTCGCCCTGACGCACCGAAAGATTGACCGTTTCCCCGGTCGCATGGGCCAGTTCGCGCATGAACGGCAAAGCCATTTCGCGCACGTTGATGCGCGACCGCACCACGTTGCCCAATTCCAGGAAACGCATGCCCAGGCGATAGGCACCGCCCTCGGCGCGATCGGCAAAGCCGCAGCGCACCATCACGCCCAGGATGCGGTGCGCGGTGGACGGATGCAGGCCGCATTCCTCGGCAAGCGACTTGAGGCTCGCGGGCGCGCCTGACGCCGCCAGGCGGTCGATCAACTGCATCATGCGGTCGATCACCTGGATCGAGGCCTTGTTCTCCTCGCTCATGGCCGGGCGCCGGATTTCATCATGCGGGAAATTCTCTCATGCTGCGCTGGTGCGGGCCAAGCGTTCGGGCGGCGCGCCCGCCCGGGCAAATTCCGGCCGGGGCGTTTGCGCGGGGGCGGGCTTGTTTGATGTTGATCAAAGCGGACTTCGCCTGCGGTGCCAATCTACGGCATCGGCAAACCAACGAACGCGAGAAAGGCCCATCATGTCCTACAAGTCAATCGCAGTCTGGCTCGACCCCAAGCGTAGCGCGCCGGCCGATGCCGCCATCAAACTCGCGCAGGAGTCCGGCGCGCATCTGACCGCGCTCTCGCATGTCGACATCACCCGCATGCCACCCTATGTGCGTGCGCACCTGGGCGAAGACGAGGCGCGCGCGCAGTTGCAGCGCGCCGAGGCCGACGCCCTTGCCGTAGGTCAGTCGTTCGAGGCCATGGCGCGCCGCGAAGGATTGACCAGTGTCGAGGTGCGCCGCGTGTCCGGCGACCCTGTGCATGGTCTCGCCACCAGCGCGCGCTATGCGGACCTTGTCGTCGTAGGCCAGGCCGATGCCGACAGCGTCGACGGACCGGAACAGCGCGATTTCCCCGACCACGCCATCCTCGCGGCCGGGCGCCCCGTGCTGCTGATTCCCTACGCAGGCAGTTTCCCGACCTTCGGCGATCATGCCGTCATCGCATGGAGCGCCACCAAGGAATCCACCCGTGCGGTCACCGACGCTCTGCCGCTTCTCAAGCGCGCCAAGCGCGTGACCGTGATCGTCGGTGACGCCA